>JBFXEP010000188.1:0-6303 GCA_050179995.1 Hyphomicrobium sp. | reverse complement strand
GAGACTACGGCAGGCGACGGTGTTGCTTCTCTGCCTGGGTCTCACGGCGTATTTCGCCTTTCATACCGTCAAGGGCCGCTACGGCCTCGAGGCGCGAGACCGGCTTCTTGAGCGCGAAAGCGCTCTCGAGTTCGAGACCGAAAGCCTCGAGGCCGTCCGCGCCAAGCTCGAGCGCGACGTGGCGCTCCTGCGCCCGGATATTCCCGATCCCGATATCGTCGAGGAGATCGCGCGTGGGGTGCTCGGCTTCGCCAACCCGCGGGATCGCGTGCTGATCGAGGCCGTACCGCCGGGTTGAGTGCGGCGCAGCATCGGCCACGCTGGCGTCACAGCCCTTCCGTCTTGTAGGTTTCGTGATGGCTCGGCAGATTAGACGAGCGCGTTGCGCGCTCGGGCGTGCCGGCGCAAACCCCTTGCATCAGTGTGCACGGAGCGGAAATGGCGGGTAGCCCCCTTGGTCCCCTCGATGCGGAGAGAACGTTCCCCGCGGACGAGGACATTGCGGCCTACCGCAGCATGCTGCTCATTCGCCGCTTCGAGGAGAAGGCCGGTCAGCTCTATGCGCTGCAGACCATCCACGGGGCCTGTCCGCTGTGCATCGGGCAGGAGGCCTCTCTCGTCGGCACGATGATGGAGGCGCGCGCAACCGACCCGGTGATCACCGGCTATCGCACGCATGGGGCGCTGCTCGCGCGCGGCGCGGACCCGCGCCTCGTCATGGCCGAGCTCACGGGCCGCACGACGGGCCTCGCTCAGGGCAAAGGCGGCACGGTGCGCATGTTCGCGCTCGCGCAGCACTTCTTTGGCGGGCACGGCAACGCGGGGCTCGGCGCGCCGATCGGCGCCGGGCTCGCCTTCGCGGCGCGCTACCTCACGAGCGACGCGGTGACGCTCTGCTTCTTCGGCGACGGCGCGGCGGCGCGCGGGCGGGTGGCCGAGACCTATCGGCTCGCCGCGCAGCGGTCGCTGCCGATCGTGTTCGTGGTCGACAACAACACCGCGGCGCCGGGTGCCAGCATCGTGCTCGGTGCGGTGCCCTCGGCGCTCTCCGAGAGCGGCACGCCGTTCGCCATTCCCGGCGAGCAGGTGGACGGCATCGACGTGCGCCGCGTGCGCTCTGCCGCGCGCCGCGCCATCGAGCGCGCGCGGCGTGGCGACGGGCCGACCGTGCTCGAGATGCTGACCTACCGCTATCGCGGCCATGGCGGCATCGCAGGGCGCGGCGAGCGGCGCCTCGAGGAAGCGGACCCGGTGGCCAGGGCGCGCGGGCGGCTCATCGCCGAGCGGCTGATCGGCGAGCGCGAGCTCAAGGCGCTCGAGAAGTCCGTGCGCGAGGCGGTCACGGCCGCGGCGCAGGCCGCGCGCTCGGCGCCGGTGCCGCAGGCGCATGATCTCTTCGCTGACGTCGAGGCCTAGCGGATGCGGCGCGAGATCCTCATGCCTCCGGTGACGCCGTCCATGACAGATGGGCGCGTCTCGCGCTGGCATGTGGCGGAGGGGCAGGCGGTGTCGGCGGGCGACCTCTTGGTCGAGGTGGCGACGCCGACGGCGACGCTCGAGATCGAGGCCTCGGCCGAGGGCCGCGTCGAGCGCATCCTGGTGCCGGCCGGCACCGATGGGGTCAAGGTCAACACGCCGATCGCGATCCTGTTCGGCGACCCGCCCGGGCTGGCATCGGCGTTGGCGCTGGCGGCCGTCGAGCCCAAGGCCAAGGAGGCGCGCGGCGCACGCGGTGGCGCGCGGCATGCCGGCGAGCCCGAGGAGAAGAGCCTCACCTACCGCGAGGCGCTGCGTGATGCGCTGGCCGAGGAGATGCGCGCGGACGAGCGCGTGCTCGTGATCGGGGTCGACGTGGCGCAGAACCGCGGCGCGCCGAAGGTAACGCAGGGGCTGGTCGACGAGTTCGGCCGCGAGCGGGTGGTGAGCCTGCCGGCGCTCGACGAGGCGCTTTTTGGGCTGGCGGTGGGCGCCGCCTACGCGGGCCTGAGGCCGGTGGTGGAAATCACCTCCTGGGGACGCGCGCTCGACACGCTCGGCCCTTATCTCATGACCGCGGCCGAGACGTTCTATCTCTCGGGCGGCAAGCTGGCCGTGCCGCTGGTGCTGCGCGGGCCGAACGGATTTTCGCCCGGCCAGACGGGCGAGGACGCGCGCTGCGTCGCTTCCGCGCTCGCGCGCATCCCCGGGCTCAAGGTGGCGCAGCCGGCGACGGCCGCCTCGGCCCGGTCGCTGCTGCAAGCGGCGATCCGCGATCCGGGTCCAGTGGCCGTGCTCGAGCACGAGCAGCTCTACGCAACGCGCGACTATGCAACGCGTGACTATGCAACGCCTGGCGGGGTGGCTGAGGCGGGCGGCGCGGCGCGCGTCGGGGCGGCACGCATCGCGCGGCCCGGCCGCGACGTGACGCTCGTGGCAGCGGGGCACGCAGTCCCGGTGGCGCTCGAGGCGGCGTACAGCCTGGCCCTCGACTGCATCGATGTGGAGGTGGTGGACCTCATGTGGCTGCGTCCGCTCGATCGCGCGACCGTCGCGGCGTCGCTGGCGCGGACCGGGCGCCTGGTGACGCTCGAGGAGGGATGGCGTGACCTCGGGATCGGCGCTGAGATCGTCGCCACGCTCGCCGCGGAGGCGTTCCGCTTCTTCAAAACTCCCCCCCTCAGGATCGCGGGTGCGTCGGTTCCGATGCCCTATGCGGCCGAGCTCCAGGAGCTTGCGTTGCCCACGGCGCGGCGGGTGGCGACCGAGATCGCAGCCCTCGTACGTGGCGGCTGAGCGGCCATCGGCGCCGATTCTTCTTCAGGTTGTATGAGCGTAGCCGGCGCGGGGCGGGTGGGCCGCGCGCGCCCTGATTCGCGGCCGCAGTGATCGGGGCCCGGCGGGGATGCCAGCGTCTGCCGGATGACGCCCGCGCGCTTGTGGCGGGCCTGCCACGCGGGCCTCATTTCCACAGATTCGGCCCTGTCAATTTGCTCAATGCACGGGCATTTTCGGAGGGGCTTCTTGTGACAGCCTCGGAGTCGACCGTAGACCAGAACCGCGTACAGGCAACGTTTGCCAAGTACGGCACGGGGGACACCATGCAGAAATCTACAGCAGCGCTTGCCTTTGTTGCCTGCGTCGGGATGGGGCTCGGCGGATGCTCGTCCAGCGGGAGCAACTGGCTTAGCAGTCCGCTCACCACGCAGTCCATTTCCACCACATCGACCACGGCGCAGCCCGTGGTGGCTCAAGCACCCAAGATCGATCCGTCCTGCTACGCGCTGGCCCAGCGCATCGATACGTTGCGCCGTGAGGGCGTGACGGAGCGCCTCGAGAAGGTGTCGACGGGCAAGTCGACGACGGTGGCCGTGAAACGCGCCTCGCTCGCGCAGGCGGCCGAGCTCGACAAGGCCAACGCCGAGTTCCAGGCCAAGTGCTCGGTGCTTGGGCCGCGTCCAGCCCAGACGGCGGTCGCCCCGGTCACGACGGGGGCCGTGCCGGCCAACTCGGCGCAGGTCGTCTCGGCCACCGCGCCGCGGACGGCGGGCACGCCCGTGGCGCCGCCGGTGGTGGTGCAGCAGCCGTAATCGACACGACGCGGCTCCCACCAGCCGCGCCTCAGCCTAGGACCCGTGTGTGCCGGAGCCCCCGTGCCGGCGCACACGTTGTCTTGCCTGCCGGCTGAGAAAGCGCTTGCCGGGCCTGGCGAACTGCTGCATCACGGCCACACTTTTGCGCGATTGGGCTGCAAAGAGCGAGCCGGGGTTCACCACCCTCGCTGAAAAATCTAACGTACCCCGTCGATTTGCTTCGAGAGGGCTTCTGATCCATGACACGGAAGATGCGCGGCGGCGCATTTCGTTTTGCCTTGTCTTGCGCCGCCGGGGCCGCGCTCATGGCCGGAGGCTGCGCGTCGGACGGGGGCGGAGGCCCCTCGACCAAGGCGCTCGCCAACGGCGAAACCTGCAGCTCGGTCAAGCAGCAGCTCTCCCGGCTCGACGCCAAGGGCGTGCCTGCCTCGGTGCAGGCGCAGGCCGCCGGCAAGAAGATCAGCGCGGCGCAGAAGGCTGACGCCGATCTCTACAATCGTCTCCTGAACGACTATCTGGGTGCGCGCTGCCACGTGTGACGGATAATGCGCCGTTGCACGGGCTTTCCGGCCGCAAAGCGCGATAGCCGGCTTCCCGCGTTCCCTGTAGTGTTCGCCCCGCCGCGCTAGAGATTGCCAGGGCGAATGCCCGGCCGCGGCGAGCGGGTATGCCTGCTCCGTTCATTTTGCACGCACCTAGGGGAGCCGACGATGGATTACGTGCAATTCGCGACCGACAACAAAGTCTGGATCATCATGATCGTGAACGGCCTCATCGCGGGCTGGCTCGCGGGCCTCTTGCTTGGCGGTGGCGGTCTTATCCGCAACCTGCTCGTGGGGTTGATCGGTGCCGTGGTCGGCGGCTACCTGGTGTCCGCCAACCTGCTGACGTTGCCCTACGACTTCGACGCCTACGTCCCGTACGGCAACCAGATCGTGGTCTCGACCATCGGCGCGCTGCTGGTGGTCATCGTGGCGCGCTTCCTCGGCGGACGCTAGAGACCCGTTGCCGAGCTTTCGTACCGTCCGCCACGTTCCCTTCACGCCCTCCGAGATGTTCGAGGTCGTCGCCGACGTCGAGCGCTATCCGGAGTTCGTTCCGCTCTGCGAGGCGCTGGTCGTCACGCGGCGCGAAGCGGGCGAGCGGGGGGACGAGCTCACGGCAACGATGACGGTCGGGTACAAGGCGATCACCGAGCGCTTCACGACGCATGTGGTGCTCGACCCTGCGGCGGGGCACATCCGCGTGCGCAACCTCGACGGGCCGTTCACGCGGCTCGAAAACGACTGGCGGTTCGTGGCGTCCGGGGCGGGGTGCGATGTGCATTTCGCCATCGACTACGCGTTCCGCTCGGCGATGCTGCAGCTCATCGTGGGCGCGGCGTTCGACAAGGCCGTGCGAAGCTATACGGCGGCCTTCGAAGCCCGCGCCCGCGCGCTCTACGGCGCGCGGACCGGCGCGTGAGCGTTTTCAAGAACGCGGCTGGATTTCAGGCGTGTCTGGATCCCGGCCGTCCATGCGGAGCATGGCTCCGCCATGACGTCGGGATGACGTTTGCTATGTGGTAGGCGGCGTGCCCAACCTTCTCCGTCACTCCGGCGAAGGCCGGAGTCCAGCCACGTGTGACGTTGAATGAGAGGGTGACCTCCGCTCGACCTCGGGCCCTTCTGTGACCGCAGGGCGGCGTCAGTTGATGGCCTTGTCGCGGTTGCGGGTGGTGGCGAGGCCTGTGGTGCTGTCGAGGCCTTTGACGCCGGCGAGCCTGGTGCCGTCGAGATCGGCGAGGTCGAGGTCGGCACCCGTGAGGTCGGCGTCCGTCAGGTCGGCGTGCGAGAGATCGGCGTTCTTCAGCACGGTACCCTTGAGGTTGGCGCCCCTCAGATTGGCGAAGCGCAGCGAGACGTGGCTCAAGTTGGCGCGCGAGAGGTCGGCGCCCGCGAGGTCGGCCGAGTCGAGGCGCGTGCGCCACAGGATCTCGATGAAGCCCGTGTCGCTGAAGGGGGCGAGCGTGATGCCCGACATGCGCGCGCCCGCGAAGCTCGCGCCGATGAACGCGCCGAACATGCGGGCGCCCGTGAGGTCGGCGCCGGTGAAGCTCGGCGTCTCGCCCTTGATGGTCTCGAGGGACGTGGTTGTCGTGGGGCGCAGGAGGCTCGCGCCGGCGAGGTTGGCGCGGTCGAAACGCGCGCCGATGGCGATGACGCGATCGAGCTTGGCCGCGCGCAGGTCGGTGCCTGTGAGATCGGCGCCTGTGAGATCGGCGCCGAACAGGTTCGCTTCCGCAAGCCGGGCCTTCTTGAAGCCGAGGCCGGCGAGGTCGAGGCCGGCGAGGTCGCGCTTGCTCATATCGACGGGGGCGGCGTCGGTGGCGTGGTAGAGCGCTTCCGTCACCTGGCGGGCCGTGAAATCGGCGGCGGTTGCGGCGGATGCGGCCGCGAGGGCGCCTGCAAAAGCGACGGCGCGGAGGCGCAATTCGGCGGCGGGGACCATCGGGGCTCCTTCGACGGCGGGACTGGCATCTCCGATGCTATACGCCGCGTGCGGCGGCGTGGATGAATTTTGCGTGGCTAGAGCATTTTCTGATCACATGGGTCCGCTCGGCTTTCTTCAACCTCCCCTCGACGGGGAGGGTGGCGCGTCATGCCGGAGGCATGCTTTCAGCATGACGCCGGGTGGGGTGACGACCGAAAACCGACTGTCGGCTTCGCGGCTTCCCCCCACCCCTAACCCCTCC
>JBFXEP010000187.1:0-6322 GCA_050179995.1 Hyphomicrobium sp. | reverse complement strand
TGAACGAGGCGTTCACGTGCGCCACGCCGGAGGTGATGTTCTTCTTCTCCTTGCGGCGGACCTTGGTCCGCCCCTGTGCTTCTTTCGCCATGTCGTCGCAGCTCCTGTTGCCCGGCGTGCGGGCCAATTCGAATGGCCGTCAGGGACAGCCCTTTGTCGCATGGCTGTCGAAGACAGCCGGGGGGTGGCGGCCGGCTCGGCGCCGGCTGCGGAATGGGATCAGGCCTTCTTCTTGCCGGCGATCGGCTTCGCCGGGCCCTTGCGGGTGCGGGCGTTGGTGTGGGTGCGCTGGCCGCGGACGGGGAGGCCCTTGCGATGGCGCAGGCCGCGGTAGCAGCCGAGGTCCATCAGGCGCTTGATGTTCATCGCCACCTCGCGGCGCAGGTCGCCCTCGACGACGTAGTCGCGGTCGATGGTCTCGCGGATCTGCAGCACCTCGGCGTCGGTCAACTGGTTAACGCGGCGCTCGGCCGGGATGCCGACCCGCTTGCAGATGTCCTCGGCGAACTTGGGCCCAATGCCGTGGATGTACTGAAGCGCGATCAGAACGCGCTTCTGCGTCGGGATATTCACACCTGCTATGCGCGCCACATCCGTCTCCTGGAGGCTTCTTCATCGACCGCAAGGCGGTCCATCTATCTGTTTTTCAACGAAAAAACACGGAACGACCAGATCCGGGCGAAGATCGCCGCACGGAGCAGGCCTTCCGTTGCATCGTCTTGAAAGCGCGGTGTTGTAGCTTGGTCATAATACTTCGTCAACCGGCGCCTTGATCTTGTGACATCTTTTCCGCTCATGCGTCCAACAGGGCGTCAATCTGGCGCGCGACGTCCGCAATCGGCGCCATGCCATCGATCGACTTCAGCTTGCCCTGGGCGAAGTAGTAGCCGATGAGCGGGGCAGTTTCCTTGTAGTAGGCCCAGAGGCGGGTCTTGAGCGCCTCGGCATTGTCGTCGGCGCGGGGGGTGCCGCCGGCGGCGATGGTCTCCCGGGCGCGGTTCTCGATGCGGGCGAGGAGGGCCTCGTCGTCCACCTTGAGCTCGATCACGGCGTCCAGGATGGTGCCCTTGGTGTCAAGAAGCTCGTCGAGGGCGGCGGCCTGCTTCAAGGTGCGGGGGAAGCCGTCGAGGATGAAGCCACCCGCGCAATCGGGCTCGGCGATGCGGTCGGCAATGATGCCGATCACGATCTCGTCCGAGACGAGGCCGCCCGCCTTCATGACCGCCTCGGCCTTGCGGCCGATCTCTGTGCCGGCCTTGACGGCGGCGCGCAGCATGTCGCCGGTCGAGAGCTGGGGAATGCCCCGGCGCTTGGCAAGCTCAACGGCCTGCGTGCCCTTGCCGGCGCCGGGCGGTCCCAGAAGGATCAGCTTCATCTGCGCCCGCCTCTCGTGGTCGCGCCGCGGAGCTTGGCCTTCTTGATCAGGCCCTCGTACTGGTGGGCGAGGAGGTGGCTCTGGATCTGGGCGACGGTGTCCATGGTGACGCTGACCGCGATCAGGAGCGAGGTGCCGCCGAAGTAAAAGGGCACGGCGGCGTAGGAGGTCAGGATCTCGGGCATGACGCAGACGGCCGCGAGGTAGATGGCGCCGACCACGGTGATGCGCGTCAGGACATAGTCGATGTACTCGGCCGTCTTCTCGCCGGGGCGGATGCCGGGCAGGAAGCCGCCGTGCTTCCTCAAGTTGTCGGCCGTGTCCTTCGGGTTGAACACCACCGCCGTGTAGAAGAAGGCGAAGAAGACGATCAGCGCCACGTAGATGGCGATGTGCAGAGGCTGGCCGTTGCCGAGGGAGGCGACGATGGTCTGCAGCCACTCGGGTCCGCCGCCCTGGGCGGAGGAGAACTGGGCGGCCGTGATCGGCAACAGCAGCAGGGACGAGGCAAAGATCGGCGGGATGACACCCGCGGAGTTGAGCTTCAGCGGCAGATGCGAGGCATCGCCCTGGAACATGCGGTTGCCGACCTGCCGCTTCGGATACTGGATCAAGAGCCGTCGCTGCGCGCGCTCGATGAAGACGATGGCGGCGACGACGGCCAGCATCAGCGACAGGAGCGCGAGCAGGAGGAACGTCGAGAGGGCGCCGGTGCGGGCCATCTCGAACAGGCCGACGAGGGCCGACGGGAGTCCGGCGACGATGCCGGCGAAGATGATGAGCGAGATGCCGTTGCCGACGCCGCGCTGCGTGATCTGCTCGCCGAGCCACATCAGGAACATGGTGCCGCCGACCAGCGTGATGACGGTGGTGGCGCGGAAGAACCAGCCGGGATCGGCGACGACGGAGCCTGCCTCCGAGCGCGAGCCCTCGAGGCCGATGGCGATGCCGTAGGCCTGGAAGGCCGCGAGCACGAGCGTCAGATAGCGCGTGTACTGGTTGAGCTGCTTCCTGCCGGACTCGCCTTCCTTCTTCAGCGCCTCGAGCTTGGGCGACATCGAGCTCAAGAGCTGAATGATGATCGAGGCCGAGATGTAGGGCATGATGTTCAAGGCGAAGATCGCCATGCGCTCGACGGCGCCGCCGGCGAAGACGTTGAACATGCCGAGGATGCCGGACGACTGCGACTTGAACGCCTGCGCGAAGGCGGCGGCGTCGACACCCGGGATCGGGATGAAGGTGCCGAGGCGATAGACGATGAGCGCAGCCAGAGTGAAGTAGATGCGGTTCTTCAAATCCTGAGCCTTGGCGAAGGCGCCAAGGTTCAAGTTCGAAGCAAGCTGCTCGGCAGCGGATACCATTCTCTTGTCTCCCGGCTCAGATTGAGCCCCTTACTTGGGGTCCGGCCGCCGCTCCGTCGAGCCCCCCAGCCCGGCGCGGCGCTGAACCCCGGGGCGCGCCCGCAGCTACTCCTCCTGCGTGGCGGCGCCGGGAGCCGCCTTCTTCTGAGATGTGGTCTTCTTGGCCGCCGATTTCTTGCGCTTGGCCTCGTCGGCCGCCAGCACCTTGATCTCGATCAGCGTGATCGAGCCGCCCGCCTTCTCGACGGCTTCCTTGGCGGAGGCCGAGGCGTGATTGACGGTCAGCGCGAGCTTGGCCTTGAGCTCGCCCGAGCCCAGGAGGCGCAGGCCGTCCTTGGGACGGCGCAGGATGCCGGCCTCGATCAGGGCCGACACATCGACCGACTGGCCGGACTTGAGCTTGCCCTCGTCGACGGCCTGCTGGAGCGCGCCGACGTTGATCTCGTTCCAGCTCTTGCGGTCCCACTTGTTGAAGCCGCGCTTCGGCAGGCGGCGATGCAACGGCATCTGGCCGCCTTCGAAGCCGCCGATGGCAACGCCAGTGCGCGCGGTCTGGCCCTTGCCGCCGCGGCCGCCCGTCTTGCCGACGCCCGAGCCGATGCCGCGGCCGACGCGCACGCGGTTCTTGCGGGCGCCGGGATTGTCCTTGATTTCGTTCAGGCGCATGGCCTCGAGCTCCTTGTTCGTCGTTCAGCCCCGAGCGCGGCGCTCACGCGCGCGTCCCGGGCTTCCGCCTACTCTTCCACGACGCGGACGAGATGCGGGATGGAGTTGATCATGCCGCGCACGGCCGGGGTGTCCTCGAGCGTGCGGCGGCGATGCAGCTTGTTGAGGCCGAGACCGATAAGGGTCTTGGTCTGGGTTTCCGGCCGGCGGTTCGCGCTCGCAAACTGCTCGACCGTGATCGTCTTCTTGGCTGCCATATCTCGATACCTTCTCGATCTCTCCGCGCCGAGTGGCGCTTATGCCTCGGCGGCCACGTCGGCGCCGGAGCCGTCGCGCCGGCGGGCGACGATCTCGGACACCTTCTTGTTGCGGCGGGCGGCGACGGAACGCGGGTTCTCCTGCTCCTTCAGCGCGTCGAACGTGGCGCGCACGACGTTGTAGGGGTTGGTCGAGCCGAGCGACTTGGCCACCACATCGTGAACGCCCAGCATCTCGAACACGGCGCGCATGGCGCCGCCGGCGATGATGCCCGTACCGGCGGGCGCCGAGCGCAGCACCACGCGGCCCGAGCCGTGACGGCCCTCGCTGTCGTGATGCAGCGTGCGCGCATCGCGCAGCGGCACGCGCAGAAGGTTGCGCCGCGCAGCCTCCGTCGCCTTGCGGATCGCCTCCGGCACCTCGCGGGCCTTGCCGTGGCCGAAGCCGACGCGGCCCTTCAAGTCGCCGACCACGACGAGGGCCGCGAAGCCGAAGCGCTTGCCGCCCTTCACCACCTTGGCGACGCGGTTGATATGCACGAGCTTGTCGGAGAACTCGCTGTCGCGCTCCTCGCGCTCCCGCTCGCGTCCGCGTCCGCCTCTGTCTGGTCCACGTGCCACGATCAAATTCCTTTCATCAGAAGCTGAGGCCGCCCTCGCGGGCCGCATCGGCAAGCGCCTTGACGCGCCCGTGATAGAGATAGCCGCCGCGGTCGAACACCACCGCCTTGATGCCGGCCTTCAGGGCGCGCTCGGCGACGAGCTTGCCGATGGCGGCAGCGGCGGCCTTGTCGGCCCCGGTCTTGAGGGAACCGCGCAGATCCTTCTCGAGGCTCGAGGCCGCGGCGATCGTCTTGCCGTCGGCGTCGTCGATGATCTGGGCGTAGATGTGCTTCGAGGAGCGGTGAATCGAAAGCCTAGGGCGGCCGTCGGCACGCGCCTTCAGCGTGCGGCGCACGCGGGCCCGGCGCTTCTCGAACTGTTTCAATGCGGTGTTGGCCATGGCCCGATGTCCTACTTCTTCTTGCCTTCCTTGCGGTAGACGTACTCGCCCTTGAAGCGCACGCCCTTGCCCTGGTAGGGCTCCGGCTTGCGCGAGGCGCGGATCTCGGCGGCGACCTGGCCGACGAGCTGCTTGTCGATACCGGTGACGGTGACGACCTCCTGCTTGGCGCCGGCCACCTTCACCTCGACTCCGGCCGGGATGGTGTGCACGACGTCGTGGCTGAAGCCGATCGACATGGTGAGCTGATCCTTGCCCTTCATCGCGGCCTTGAAGCCCACGCCGTGAATCTCGAGCGTGTGGCTATAGCCCTCGGTCACGCCCGTGATCAGGTTCTGCACCATGGTGCGCGACATGCCCCACATGGAGCGCGCCTTCTTGGTGTCCTCGAGCATCGTAACCTCGATGCCGTCGGCGGTCTTCTCGACCTTGAGCTCCTCGGGCAGCGTGAAGGAAAGCTCGCCCTTCGCGCCCTTCATCTTGACGGTCTGGCCCGAGACCGTCGCAGTAACGGCCGAGGGTACGGGGACCGGCTTCTTTCCGATGCGTGACATGGTCGTTTGTCCTCGTGACGCCGGCCGGGCCGGCGCCTCTCGCTAGAATACGTTGCAGATGACCTCGCCGCCGACGTTCTCCTCCTTGGCGCGCGCATCCGACATCACACCCTTGGGCGTGGAGAGGATGGCGACGCCGAGACCGTTGGCGACGCTCTTCAGATCGCGGACCGGCGAGTAGACGCGCCGGCCGGGGGTCGAGACGCGGCTGATCTCCTTGATCGCCGGCTGACCGTTGAAATACTTGAGCTCGATCTCGAACTCCGGAAGGTTGCCCTTCTGCTCCACGCGCGCGTAGCCGCGGATGTAGCCTTCCTCGACGAGCACGTCGAGGACGCGGGCGCGCATGTTGGATGCGGGCGTCGAGACCTTGGGGCGGCGACGCATCTGCGCATTGCGGATGCGTGTCAACATATCGCCGATGGGATCGTTCACTGCCATGTGCTCATGCCCTCCTTACCAGCTCGACTTGACCATGCCGGGGATCAGCCCCTGGGAGGCCAGCTCACGCAGCTGGTTGCGGCACATCTTCAGCTTGCGGTAGTTGCCGCGGGCGCGGCCGGTGATCTCGCAGCGGTTGCGGATGCGCACCGCCGAGCCGTTGCGCGGCATCTCGGCGAGCTTCAGGCGCGCGGCGAAGCGCTCCTCCGCCGGACGCTTCAGATCGTCGGCGATCGCCTTCAGGCGCTTGCGCTTGGCCGCGTACTGGGCGACCAGCCGGCGGCGGCGGTTGTTCTTCTCGATAGAGCTCGTCTTAGCCATTCAGGTCCTCCAAAGGCCTTTCGGGGGGCTTTCCCCGAGGTCCTCTAGCTACGGAAAGGGAAGTTGAAACCACGGAGCAGCTCGCGCGCCTCGTCATCGGTGTTGGCAGAGGTACAGACGATGACGTCGAGGCCCCATACCTGGTCCACCTTGTCGTAATCGATTTCCGGGAACACGATGTGCTCCTTCAAACCGCAGGCGAAGTTGCCGCGGCCGTCGAAGCTCTTGGGGTTCAAGCCGCGGAAGTCCTTCACGCGCGGCAGCGCGATGGTGACGAAGCGGTCCATGAACTCGTACATGCGGTCACCGCGCAGCGTGACCTTGCAGCCGAGCGTCATGCCCTC
>JBFXEP010000186.1:0-6352 GCA_050179995.1 Hyphomicrobium sp. | reverse complement strand
CTCAACCATCCCTGGGTGATCGAGGAGCAGGCGGAGGCCATCGCCGCCCTGCCGTTTACCTCGACTGCGCTTTCCCGGCTACGCGACGCGATCCTTTCGGCGCAGGCCGTCAACAATTCACTTGACACGGAAACCCTTCGAACCCACTTGAACAAATCTAGCGTCGGCAAGGTTTTGACCCTTGTCGAGCGGGCCGTCTCGCACAAATGCGACCGATTTGCCGAGCCCGAAGCCGAACGCACCGAGGTGGAAGATGGCTGGCGCCACGCCCTCGCGATGCACGATCGGCATGTGGGGCTCAAACGGTCGCTCGAGGCGGCTGAGCAGGCTTGGCACGAAGATGGCAGTGAGGCGTCATTTGCCCGCATCTGCGATCTCAAGCGGCAGCTCGAGCTTGTAGGCGGTACGGACTCTTTCGACACGATGGCCGGATCCGGCCACACGTCTTGACGATAGGGGGAGCGCCACGTTCGAAACCGCGACCTGCTCGGCCTTTCTGGAGCGGGGTTTCGTCCTCTGTGAGGCCGAAGCCGCCGCTCGTCGTGCGGCTGGGTTCCGGCTCACCGAAGCACGCGCTGCCTCTTCCTCACTTTGAAACATCGGGCGCTGCCCTTCGCGCCCGCCCCTCAGATTCTGGCGACGGTTGAAAGCACACATGGCAAACGCTGCAAAGAACGAAGAGCAGGATACCGCGACGGCCGAGACCGCCGAGCGCGATAGCCCGCTTCTCGACCTTTCCGACCAGGCGGTGAAGCGCCTGCTCAAGACCGCCAAGGCGCGCGGCTACGTCACGCTCGACGAGCTCAACTCGGTGCTGCCCTCGGAGGAGGTGTCTCCGGACCAGATCGAGGACACGATGGCGATGCTGTCCGACATGGGCATCAACGTCGTCGAGACCGAGGAAGGCGAGGAAGGCGCCGCCGCCGATTCCGCGGCGCCCGATGCCGACGAGGACGAGGCGCGCTCCGTGGTGGCGCCGGGCCTGCCCGCGCGCTCGGAGACGCGCGCCGAGCCCGCCGAGCGCACCGACGACCCCGTGCGCATGTACCTGCGCGAGATGGGCTCGGTGGAGCTGCTTTCGCGCGAGGGCGAGATCGCCATTGCCAAGCGCATCGAGGCCGGCCGCGAGGCGATGATCGCCGGGCTGTGCGAGAGCCCGCTCACGTTCCAGGCCATCATCATCTGGCGCGACGAGCTCAACGAAGGCAAGATCCTGCTCCGCGACATCATCGATCTCGAGGCGACCTACGAAGGCCCCGAGGCCAAGGCGCCGCCCGTCGCCGGTGAAGGCGGCGGCGAGGAGGAGGCGCAAGCCGGCGAGGAGGGTGCCGCACCTCCGGCCGAAGGCGAGGACGAGGACGAGTTCGAGAACGCGCTGTCGCTCGCGGCCATGGAGGCCGAGCTCAAGCCGAAGGTGCTCGAGACCTTCGACCGCATCGCGGGCACCTACAAGAAGCTCAGAAAGCAGCAGGACAAGAAGCTCGAGCAGCAGGTGGCGGGCGAATCCGGCTCGCGCCAGCAGCAGAAAGCCTACGACAAGCTGCGCGAAGAGATCATCACCGACGTCAAGAGCCTGTCGCTCAACAACGCGCGCATCGAGAGCCTCGTCGAGCAGCTCTACTCGATCAACCGGCGCCTCGTCGGTCTCGAAGGGCGGCTGATGCGGCTCGCCGACAGCTACGGCGTGCCGCGCCAGCAGTTCATCGACGAGTACTTCGGCAACGAGCTCGACCAGACCTGGCTCGACCGCATGGCCGAGAACGGGCGCAAGTGGGCGCAGCTGATCAAGAACGAGCGGCCGACCATCCAGCAGATCCGCCGCGAGATCCATGAGCTCGCGACGGAGACCGGCCTGGAGATCACCGAGTACCGCCGCATCGTCAAGGCGGTGCAGAAGGGCGAGCGCGAGGCGCGCCAGGCCAAGAAGGAGATGGTGGAAGCCAACCTCCGCCTCGTCATCTCGATCGCCAAGAAGTACACCAACCGCGGCCTGCAATTCCTGGACCTCATCCAGGAGGGCAACATCGGGCTCATGAAGGCGGTCGACAAATTCGAGTACCGCCGCGGCTACAAGTTCTCGACCTATGCCACGTGGTGGATCCGCCAGGCCATCACGCGCTCGATCGCGGATCAAGCGCGCACCATCCGCATCCCCGTGCACATGATCGAGACCATCAACAAGATCGTGCGCACGAGCCGCCAGATGCTGCACGAGATCGGCCGCGAGCCGACGCCGGAGGAGCTCGCCGAGAAGCTTGCGATGCCGCTCGAGAAGGTGCGCAAGGTTCTCAAGATCGCCAAGGAGCCGATCTCGCTCGAAACGCCGATCGGCGACGAGGAGGATTCCCACCTCGGCGACTTCATCGAGGACAGGAACGCCGTGCTGCCCGATCAGGCGGCGATCGCGGCCAACCTGCGCGAGACGACGACGCGGGTGCTGGCTTCGCTGACGCCGCGCGAGGAGCGCGTGCTGCGTATGCGCTTCGGCATCGGCATGAACACCGATCATACGCTGGAGGAAGTCGGCCAGCAGTTCTCGGTCACGCGCGAGCGTATCCGCCAGATCGAGGCCAAGGCGCTGCGCAAGCTCAAGCACCCGAGCCGGAGCAGGAAGCTCAGGAGCTTCCTCGACAACTGATCAGCACAGCAAAGCCCCCGACGAACTCGGGGGCTTTTTGTTGCGCGCGCGACACGCTGCAACCAACACGAATCCTTCGCATTCCTTCCAGCGGGCCACTTGCCTACAAAACGGCAATCTCGCATTTCAAATAGGCACGACGAGCCCCGCCGGAGCAGCTAGAATTTTTAGCGTGCAGCTCCGTCATCCCATCCCTTCGTGATCTCAGCAAACGATGCCCTGCATGCGGTCCGTCACGACAATCGGCTTGATCCGTCATTTCCCGGTCGCGCGCGGCTTGCCGAGCCGCGCCTCGATGATGACCGCGGCCGACGTCAAAAGCTGGTACGACGAGTACGAGCGCTCGGACGTGATCGCCAAGGGCGTCGACCTCGGCGGCGTCGACTGGCGGCGTTGCTACGCAAGCAGCTCGCCCCGCGCGCAACAAACGGCCCAAGCCATTTTTCAGGGTCCGATCGTCGAACTCGACCAGCTCCGCGAGCCCAACATCCGCCAGTTCGATACGGGGGCGCTGAAGCTGCCGTTCGCCGGCTGGCGCTGGCTGCTGCGTCTCGCGTGGATGACCTCGCATCCCTCGCAGAGGGAGGTCAAGACGACGTTCCTGTCGAATATCGAAGGCATCATTGAGACGCTGCGCAGCCACGCGCCCGATCCGACGCTCGTGGTCAGCCACGCCGGCGTGATGATGTTCCTGCGCAAGGCGATGCTGCGCCGCGACTTCAAGGGGCCGCGCTTCGCCGTGCCGGAGCCGGGCCGGCTCTACGTCTTCGAGGGACGGTGGGAGTGACGTCGAAGCCCCGTCCCACCTGACGCATAGGAAAAAGCCCCCGATGGTCTCGGGGGCTTTTTTGCGAGGGCTAGGCGCCGAGCCGATTGCGGCGTGCGCGCAGGCTACGGGCGAAACGCAGCACGGCGACGGCGGCCGTGCGCCCTTCCCGTGTATCGAGCGCCGCATAGCGGCGTGCCTGCGCCTTCGCGTGCTCGATGATGCTGGTGTAGGTCTCGTCGCGCACCTTGGATTCGACGCCGCTCGTCATCTGCATGGATTGTCCTCCGCACTGGGTGGTTGCATGCTTGGGATGTAGGCGCGCCGAATGGCAGCGCAACGGCGCTCCTGCGGCGAGAATCTTACAAAATCTTCAAATCCCTGCCGAACGTTGCAACAGACTTCACGTCGCCGCCGCCGGTGCTCAGAACATGCGGCCGCCGATGGGGACCTCGCGCTCGGGGTGCAACAGCACCACCTCGCCGTTGGGATCGGGGACGCCGAGCGTCAGCACCTCCGACATGAAGGGGCCGATCTGGCGCACGGGGAAGTTCACCACCGCGACAACCTGGCGGCCGACCAGCTCCTCGGGCCGATAGTACTTGGTGATCTGCGCCGAGCTCCTCTTGACGCCGATATCGCCGCCGAAGTCGATCCTGAGCTTGATGGCGGGCTTCCTCGCCTCGGGGAAGGGCTCGGCGGCGACGATGGTGCCGACGCGGATGTCGACCTTCATGAACTCATCGTAGGTGATCTCAGGGGCGGCGGGTTGGGATGCGGTCATGGGCTCTTCAATGGGTCTCGGGTGTCGGCGGCATTGGCACGGAAGCCGTGCAGAGGATCGGTGCCGGTGATACGCTCAGGGGACACTTGCTGACAAGGCCGCGCCATGGCTTCACCCGCTCCCCGCAAACCGCTCACGCTCACGGGCTTCGAGCCGCGGCATCACAAGGTCGTCTCGCGCTATGCGTTCGCGCAGCGGCTGGCGATGGCGGTGGCGTTCTGGCTGGCGCTGACGGCGGGCGGGCTCGTGGTCGGGATGATCGGCTACGCGATCACCGAGGGCATGGGGCTCGCCGACGCGTTCGTCAACGCCGCCATGATCCTCTCGGGCATGGGCCCGGTCGCGGAGCTGCACACGACAGCGGGCAAGGTGTTCGCCGGTTGCTACGCCATCCTCTCCGGGCTCATCATCGTCATCGCGACCGGCTTCGTGCTGGCGCCGATCTTCCATCGCGTGCTGCATCGCTTCCACGTCGAGACGGGCAAAGGGGACTAGGCTGATGATCGAGAAATTCGCCACATCAAGCGGCAGGGCTCCGAACGAATTTCTCGATCTCAATCACACGAGCAAGTCTATGATTCCAGTGTCCCTTGTGATTGCGAAGTTCGCTCCGGAACCTAGCCGCGAACGCAGGCGAACTTCGGAATCGGGATACTAGGGTTGGCCTTGCGTGTCTATCTGGCGGGCCCCGAGGTCTTCCTTCCCACCGCGCGTGCGCTAGGCGAGGAGAAGAAGCGCATCGCCGCGGAGCACGGCTTCGAGGGTGTGTTCCCGCTCGACAATGAAATTCCCGATGTGGCATCGCGTGCGCTCGAGGCCATGGCGCGCGCCATCAGCCACGGCAACGAGGCGCTCATGCGCTCGTGCGACCTCCTCATCGCCAACTGCACGCCCTTTCGCGGCGTCAGCATGGACGCGGGGACGGCGTTCGAGATCGGCTTCATGCGCGCGCTCGGCCGGCCGGTGCTCGGCTACAGCAACGTGGCGGCGGAGCATGCGGCGCGCGTGCGGGCAGTGCCGGCTCATGCTCAAGCAGCGTGGGATGCGGAGACGCGGGGCGCGGACATCGAGGACTTCGGGTTGGCGGAGAACCTCATGATCGCCATTGCCGTGCTCGATGCCGGCGGGCGCTTCATCGCGCGCGACGTGGATCCCGACCGCGTGCTCTCGGACCTCCGCGGTTTCCGCGACTGCCTTGCGCTCGGGCGGCGCGTGCTCGGCGTCGCGAATTCCTAGCCCGGAGTCAACACGCCGACGGCGGCGGCGGTCATGAGGGTGGCCAACGTGCCCGAGATGATGGTCTTGCCGCCGAGTGAGACGATCTCGGCGCGCCGCTCCGGCACCATCGCCACCATGCCGCCGATCATGATGCCGAGGCTGCCGAAGTTGGCGAAGCCGCACAGCGCATAGGCAAGCAGGAGGCGCGAGCGCTCGGACAGCGCCTCGGGCGCCGTCGCGGCGAGCCGCAGGTAGGCGACGAGCTCGTTGAGCACGGTCTTGATGCCGATCAGCGCGCCCGCGGTGCCGGCCTCGCTCGACGGCACGCCGATGAGCCAGGCGAGCGGCGCGCAGATCCAGCCCAGCATGCCCTCGATGGTGAGTGCCATGCCGAAGGGAGCCGAAAGCGCGCCGAGCGTCTTGTTGGCGAGCGCGACGAGCGCGACCGACACGATCAGCATGGCCGTGATGTTGACCAGCAGCACCACGCCGTCGCGCGTGCCCTGGGCAATGGCGTCGACGCTCGAGCGGGATGGCTCGTCGAGCACGACGAGGCTCGCGCTACTCGTCGCGGGTTGCGTATCGCGCGGTCCGCTGGCGCTCGTCTGCGGGACCATCAACGCCGAGATCATCAGCGCCGCCGGCACGCTGATCACCGACGCCACCATGAGATGGCCGGCCGCGCCCGCGAGGCGCGGCTCGAGGACAGTGGCATAGAGGGCGAGCACGGTTCCGGCCACCGTCGCCATGCCGACCGTCATGGTGGCGAAGAGGTCCGCCCGGCTCATGTCGCGCAGGTAGGGCCGCACGAGGAGCGGCGCCTCGACCATGCCGACGAAGATGTTGGCGGCGGCCGAGGTGCCGACCGGGCCGGTCAGAGAGAACGCGCGCTCGAGCACCCAGCCGATGGCGGCCACGATCCGCTGCAGCACGCCCCAGTGATAGA
>JBFXEP010000185.1:0-6393 GCA_050179995.1 Hyphomicrobium sp. | reverse complement strand
CCCGCACTCGTGGGCTCGTTCATCTCGCTGTTCAAGGACACGAGCCTTGTACTCATCATCGGGCTTTTCGATCTTGTCGGCATCGTCGAGCAGTCAGTGCAGGCGGATGCCAAATGGGCGTCGCCGCAGACCGCCGCTACGGGGTATTTCTTTGCAGCCGCAGTGTTTTGGATATTCTGCTTTGCGATATCGCGCGCGTCCTCAGCATTCGAGGCGAAACCCCACATTCGCTCAGGTTCATGACCGGCGCGCGACAGCCGCCGTCCACAACCGGCATGACAAAACTGGGGCCCTGGTATAAGGATGGGCCGCCATCCATAACACAATCCGGTGGCGCGAACTGGGGGATTATCCGATGTTTCTACCGAGCGAATACTCTTACTTTGAGCCCGTGCTCATCGCCGCCGGTGTGGTCTTCGTCATAGGCTTGATCGGCAACGTGCTCTCCTTCTCGAACCGCTTCGTCAACGCTCTCGTCACCGCGATCGTGTTCGCGGTGGTGTTCGGCGTTCTCTATCACCTGACCCGGGCCGAAGTGCCGCCGGTTCCGGTCGAGTTCCTGCCGGCCGACTATGCCTGGCTGCAGCCGGTGCTCATCGCCGCAGGCGTGGTGTTCGTTGTCGACCTGATCGGCAACTTCCTGTCGTTCTCGAACCGCTTCGTCAACGCGCTGGTCACGGCAATCGTGTTCCTCGTGGTGTTCGGCGGCCTCACGGAGCTCGCCAAGCAGCAGGGCCAGCCGCTGCCGACGATCGAGATTCCGGCACCCGCGACGCCGACGCCCTAAGGGCACGGCTCGATCGGATCGATCGCTTCGAGAGGGTGGCTTCGGCCACCCTCTTTTGTTTTGCTCGCGTCTGTTTGCGGCTTACGCCGGCAGAAGCGCCGCCACGTGCGCGCCGATGGCGAGCGACGAGGTGAGGCCCGGACTCTCGATGCCGTAGAGCGCGACGAGGCGCGGGATGGCGTGGTGGCGCACGTCGTGGATGGCGAAGTCCGGCGCGACCTCGCCCTCGCGATAGATCTTCGGCCGCACGCCGACGTAACCCTCCGCGAGCTTGCCGTCCGGCAGCCCCGGCCAGTAGCGGCGGACCTCGCGTTCGAAGCGCGCGCGGCGGGCGCCTCCCTCGTCGTCGAATGCGGTGCTGGCGTCGTCGCGCCACTCGAGGTCCGGCCCGAAGCGCGCGCGGCCGGCGAGATCGAGCGTCAGGTGGATGCCGAGCCAGGCGCCTTGCGGCAGCGGGTAGACGAGATGGCGGAAGGGCTGGCGGCCCTCGAGCGTGTAGTAGTGGCCGCGCGCGGGGTAGGTTTGCGGAGGTTGGTAGCGCGAGTCTGCCACCAACATCGATCCCAGGCGTGTCGCGCCGAGGCCGGCCGCGAGCACGAGGTTCTTGGCGGTGAGCGTCGCTGAGGCGCCGGCGCTTTGCGTGGCGAGGGCGAAGGTGCCGTCGGCCTCGACGACGATGTCCTCGACCTCGGTGTTGAGCACGACGCTTCCGGAGCCGGCGCGGACGTGGCCCTCGAGGGCCAGCATCAGGGCGTGGCTGTCGATGGCGCCGGTCGAGGGGGAGAGGAGCGCGCCGACGCAGGCGAGCTCCGGCTCGAGGGCCAGAGCGGCGCTTTGCGACAGGAGCGCGACATCGGAGACGCCATTGGCCCGCGCCTTTTCGGCGATGGCGTCCAGGCGCGGCAGGTCCGCCTCGGTGGTGGCGACCAGGAGCTTGCCGTAGCGCGCGTGCGGGACGCCGTTCTCGCGAGCGAAATCGTAGAGCAGGCGGCGGCCCTCGACGCAGAAGCGCGCCTTGAGGCTCTCGGCCGGATAGTAGAGGCCGGCATGGATCACCTCGCTCGAGCGGCTGCTCGTCTCCTGGCCGACGGCCGCGTGGCGCTCGAGCACGAGGACCTCGCGGCCTTCGCCTGCGAGCGCGCGGGCGATGGCCAGGCCCACGACGCCTGCGCCCACCACCACGGTCTCCACGTCCGCTGCCATCGGCCTCTCTCAACGGCTTACCGCCGCGACGTTCTCCTAGCATCTCTTGAAGGAGAACATCCTGTTAGTTCAGTGCGTTGCGTTAAATGTAACACGAGTTATCCACAGGCTGGGTCAAATGGCTGTGGACAATGAGAACAAAAATAGAACATGATCTCCGGCGAATCATCTAGCCTGATGCCCTCGATCAGACCGGAGACCGGACATGTCCCTGCTGCAGCCGCGCGCCGTCCCCATCTTCGACCTGCCGGAGGAGACAGCCGGCCACGCGCCTCATGCGGGCGATGAACGGTGCCCGTGGTGCGACCAGGCCATCCCGCACGAGAAGTTCCTCAATATCCGCGATCGCATCGCCGAGAAAGAGCGGGAGCAGCACGCCCTCATGACGGCGCGGCTCAAGGAGGACTTCGCGCGCGAGAAGGCGGCGCTCGCCGTCCAGGTACGGGCGGAGGCGAAGCTCGCGGCGGACGCCGAGATCGCGGCCCGTCTGAAGGCGGCCGAGGAGGCCCGCCTCGCCGCCGAGGCGCTGCGCCTTTCGGCCGAGGCCTCCCTCAACCAGCAGCGCGAGGTGCTCGAGCAGGAGAAGACGGTCGCCGTGCTCGCCGAGCAGGCCAAGGCCTTCGATGAGCGCCAGAAGCTCATGGAGAAGCTGGCGCAGCTGCAGAAGCAGATCGAGAACAAGACCGCGCAGGACATCGGCGAGGGGCCGGAGGCGGATCTGTTCGAGCTCTTGCGGGGCGCCTTCGAGGGTGACCGCATCCGGCGCGTACAGAAGGGGCTACAGGGCGCCGACGTCATCCACGAGGTGATCCGCAACGGGCAGGTGTGCGGCAAGATCGTCTACGACTCGAAGAGCCGTAACGCCTGGAAGAACGACTTCGTCACCAAGCTGCGCGCCGACCAGCTCGCCGAGCGGGCCGAGCACGCGATCCTCTCCTGCAATAGGATGCCGCAAGGGCAGCAGCAAATTCACCTGCAGGACGGCGTCATCATCGCCCATCCGCAGCGGGTGCTGGCGCTGGCCCACATCGTGCGCCGGCACGTGATCGAGACGCACGAGCTGCGCGTCGGCAACGAGAAGCGCGAGGAGAAGTCGGCCGAGCTCTACACCTTCATCACGTCGGACCGCTGCCGGCAGCTCCTGGACCAGATCGTGCTGCAGACGCAGCGCATGCTCGAGCTCGAGGTGTCGGAGGAGCGGGCACACCGCATGACGTGGGAGAAGCGCAGCAAGCTGATCCGCGCCCAGCAGAAGGCACATTCGGACCTCTGCTTCGAGATCGAGCGGGTGATCGGCACGGGCGCGGAGGGCCCGCCGGCGGACGACGAGGCTGTCACCGACTAGCGCCGGTCCCGCGCGGTCTCGCAGGAAACGCCATCGCCGCCCCTCCCCTTGCGGGAAGGCGCGTTGGCGGCAAGCGATCCTGAGGCTCAGGTGAGCGGCGGGGGCGAGCCGGGGGCGACGAGGGAATGCGCGGGCTCGGGCGTGCGCTCCGAGCGCGCGATTCCCGACAGCGGATCGTCGGTGCGCCGCGACTTGCCCTCGAAGAAGGCGCCCTGCTCAATGGCCATGGTCTGGTGGTAGACGTCACCCTCGACGTGAGCCGAGCCCTGCAGCAGCACGCGGCGTCCGCGGACGGTGCCGAGCAGATGGCCGCGAATGACGCACTCCTCGGCGATGACGCCACCGGTGACACGCGCACGCTCGCCGATGATGACGTGGGTGGCGTGGATGTCGCCCTGCACCTCGCCCTCGATCTGCACCTCACCCTTGGAGATGAGATTGCCCTGAATGACGAGATCGGTGCCGATGACCGACGTCGCCTGCGGGGCGCCGGGCCGGAACGCGGCGGCGGACTTGGCGCCGAGCGCCGACGAGGTCGGCGGGGTGAGCGTGGGAGCGGGTGTTGCGGCTGTGTTTTGCATGGGGGACTGGGACCTGATGAAGCTTTCGTTTTCCGGATTCCGGAATTGAGGCAGCATCCGTTGAACCTCCGCGATTACGACAGACTGGCGCGAGTTTCCGATTGCCGTTCGGCTTTTTGGTGATTTCGGCAGGCCCCCAGCCGTCGTGCACGCGGCACCTCCGGCTCGACATCCTTCCCCGTCAGCTCCCGTATCACGTTTTCCACAACGGGTCATCCCATCTTCAGCGCACGAAGTCCATGCACGGCCGCCGCGTTTCGCACAGTTTCCGCGCATGCGGTGGGGTGCATGCGGTTGCGTGCATGGCCGGCGCAGATTTCGGACGTGTGCAGACTATTCGCAGAGCCTAGCTGGGGCCGTCTTGGGGGTCTCTCATGCGTCGCGCAGGGCCGCCAGCACCTCCTCGGCGTGGCCCTTGGCCGAGACCTTGCGCCAGATCCTCTCGATCCGCCCCTTGGGCGAGATCAGGAATGTTGCCCGCTCGACGCCCATGAAGGTACGCCCGTACATCGTTTTCTCGACCCAGACCCCGTAGGACTCGGCCGCGACTTTGTCCTGGTCCGAGGCCAAGCGCAGGTCGAGCTCGTGCTTGGTCTTGAACTTGTCGTGACTCCTCGGGCTATCGGGCGAGACGCCGACCACGACGGCGCCGGCGCGCTCGAAGGCGCTCGCCGCGGCGCTGAACTCGCGGGCCTCGATGGTGCAGCCTTCGGTATCGTCCTTGGGGTAAAAATAGAGCACGACCGTGCGGCCGCGCAGCGCCGCGAGGCCGATGCGCCCTCCGCCGTCGGACGGCAGGTCGAACAGGGGGGCCAAATCTCCCACTTCCAGCATGCTCCGGCGCCTTTCTTTCGTCGCTTTTGATAAGCCTCATCCAAGACTTGGTGGGGCACCTCTAATTCATTCGTCAGCGCGCGGCGGGCACGGCTAGCCGGCTCAAGACGTGGGACGAAACCGACGTGACGATCCGGGTCGCGCGCGCGTCACCGGTGAGGGTTATAGGGAGGTTCCACGCCGTCACGCCACCGCAACCGGCCGATCGGCCATGGGACAAGCCTCAGATGTCCGGGCCAGCAAGCAGATCACGAACCCTTTCTCTCGCCGGCCGGAGACCCACGGGATGAACCACCACCGTTCCGGCAAGACGCAGGGAAGGCCGGCGGCGCCACGCGCGCAAGGCGACCTGCCGTACACGGCGCTCCGCCATCGCCCGGGGCGCCAGAGGAGCGCGGCGTGGGAGCGCTTCTACGGCATCGCGCACCTGCTGACCCTCGTGCTGGCGCCCGTGCTGCTGCTCTCGCTCGCCGCCGCCGGCCTCGTCTACGTGCGGCTGATCCACGGTCCGGTCTCGCTCAAGGTGTTCCGCGACAGCATCGCGGAGAGCATCAACGCCGACCTCGACGGCTTCCAGGCGGCCATCGACGACGCGGTGCTGCGCCTCGCCGACGACTACACGGTCGAGTTGCGCCTCATCAACCTGCGGCTCAGCGAGCCGGACGGCGATCTCGTCGCCTCGGCGCCGGAAGCGGCGGTCGAGCTCAACAAGGCGGCGCTGCTCTCGCTCGAGGCGCGCCCCGAGCGGGTCTACCTCATCGAGCCCAAGCTCACGGTGGCCTACAGCGAGGCGCAAGGATTCTCGCTCAGCATCGCGGAGATCCCTGCCGTCGATCCGGCCACGGGCGAAGCGCCGATCGTGCCGCCGCGACCGGTTCCCGCCACGCCGCCCTCGGCGAGCCCCGACGGAAGCGTGCCTTCGTTCCATCGCATCGATGTCGCGCGCATTCTCTCCGAGGCCTCGGCGCGGGCGCGCCGGGATCGTGACAGCAGCTCGCGCATCCGCGCGTTCGGCGTGCGCAATGCGACCGTCGCCGTCGCCTACGAAGGCCACACCAGCGAGCTCAAGGTGACCGAGGCGTCTGTCGACCTCGAGCATATGAAGCGGCGCAGCGTCATCTCGGGGACGGCGACGATCGAATCCGAGCGCGGGCCCTGGTCGCTCGCCTTCCGCGCCGACGAGTCGGCGCGACAGAACGAGCTCAAGGTGACGACGACGGTGCGCGACTTCGTGCCGAGCTCGCTCTCCAGGATCGCGCCGGGCCTGGCCCTGCTCGCGACACTCGATACGCCGATGTCGGGCGAGCTCGGGCTCGACCTTTCGAGCGAAGGGGATCTCAAGTCGGCCAATCTCGCCGTCGACCTCGGGCGCGGCTTCATCCGTCTGCCCTCGCTCTCGAGCACGCCGGTGCTGCTCGACGCGGGGCGGCTCGGCGTCGCCTACGACGCCCTGCAGCGGCGCATGACACTGTCGCCGATCACACTCGATCTCGACGGCAGCAGGATGACGCTCGAAGGCGTGGTGGCGGGCTCGCCCAGCTCGGATGCGGGCGAGCCGCAGTGGCAATTCAAGGTGCAGGCGATCGAGGGCGTGCTCTCGGCCGAGGAGTTCGGCGCCCCGCCGGTGCCGATCGAAAGCCTCG
>JBFXEP010000184.1:0-6429 GCA_050179995.1 Hyphomicrobium sp. | reverse complement strand
G
The DNA here is from genome assembly GCA_050179995.1 of Hyphomicrobium sp. GTDB lineage: Bacteria > Pseudomonadota > Alphaproteobacteria > Rhizobiales > Hyphomicrobiaceae > Hyphomicrobium_C. The sequence continues at coordinate 6,428 of JBFXEP010000184.1, read as the reverse complement.
GCTCGCTGGCCATGTGCTCGGCTCGGTCAACTTCGAAAACAAGGGCGCCAACGGCATCGAGCGCACCATCGACGACGCGGGCGGCGCGGAGCCGACGCTCGGCGCCCCGGCGAGCGCCGGCCTGCCGGTCAGGCTCACGATCGACCTCGGCGTGCAGCATGCGCTCGAGGACGAGCTCAAGGCCGCGATGTCGCGCTACGAGGCGCAGGGCGCGGCAGGCCTCGTCATGGACGTGCGCACGGGCGAGATGCTCGCCTCCGTGTCGCTGCCGGGCGTCGATCCGGCGCGCGTCTCGGAGGTGTTCGACCAGGCCCGCCTCGACAAGATCCAAGGCGGCACCTACGAGCTCGGCTCGGTGTTCAAGATCCTCACCGTCGCCATGGCCCTCGACAACGGCAAGGCCAAGCTCGACACCGTCCTCGACGTGACGAAGCCGCTCACCGCCGCGCAGTTCACGATCCGCGACCTGCATCCGGCGGGACGGCCGCTCACCGTGTCGGAAGTGTTCATCCACTCCTCGAACGTGGGCGCGGGGCTGCTGGCGCTCGCCGAGGGCGCCGAGGGGCAGAAGGCGTTTCTCGACAAGCTCGGACTCACGCACGAGATCAGGACCGAGGCGGGGCCGGTCGCGCGGCCGAAGCTCCCGGCGCAGCTCGGGCGCGCCGAGCAGATCACGATCTCGTACGGACATGGGCTCGCGGTGGCTCCGCTGCAGTTCGCGGCGGCGACGGCGGCCATCATCAACGGCGGGACCATGGTGACGCCGACCTACTTCGCGAGCCGCGCGGCCGCGCCGCATGCCGGGGCGCGGGTGATCAGCGAGGAGACGAGCCGCAGCCTCTGCGTTCTCCTCCGGCGCAACGTCGCCGAGCGGACTGGCACGGGACAGCGCGCGGATGTTCCCGGGTACCGGGTCGGCGGCAAGACGGGCACGGCCGAGATGCCGGGGCGCGGCGGCTATCGCGAGAAGTCGGTCGTGGCGTCGTTCCTGGCCGCGTTCCCAATGGACGAGCCCAAGTATCTCGTCATGGTCATGATCCTCGAGCCGAAGGGGACGGACGCCGCGGCGGGCGAGGTGCTGGCGGGACGCAATGCAGCGCCGACGGCCGGCGACGTGATCCGCCGTATCGCGCCGATCCTCGGCGCGAGGCCGGTCGCCGACGTCGCCAACCTGCCCAAGTAGTGACGTTCCGGACCCGGATGACCGCACTACGTCCGGGCTCAATCCGGCGTTGGCTTAACGCAATCCCAACGCCTCCTCCCAATAGTCGGATTCGAGCACAATTCCCTGCCGCGCTCGCGAGTTGAAGCAGCCACTCCCGGTCACAGTCCCGATCATGGACGACATCGAGATCGCATCAGGCGCCGACGCCATCGCGGCGTTGCGGCCGCTCTGGCACGACGTGACCGTTGCCGCGCGCGGCGCCGGGGCCTTCGAGCGATTCGAGCTCGTGGCGGCGGCGGCGCGCCTCGCGGAACGGCGCGGGGACGAGCCTTTCGTCGCCGTCATTCGCGACAAGGGCCGCCCCGTGACGCTGCTCGCGTTGCGCCGCGAGCGGCTGTTCGGCGCGCGCGTGGCGGTGCCGATCGCCTATCCGCTGGCGCAGTACACCGACGTGGTCGGGGAGGCCCTCACCGCGCACGGTCTCGACCGGCTCTGTAGGCGGCTTGCTCGCAATGGCACCGACATCGTTCTCATTCGCCGCGTGCGCGAGGACGGCGGCCTCCACGGCGCGCTCTCACAGCGTGCGCGCTCGCAGCGCGCCCACGACACGGCTTGCTACATCGACCTCGCGAGCTTTGGAACCTTCGCGGACTACGAGGGCTCCTTCTCGGCGCGCACGCGGCGCAATCGCCGCCAGCGCCAGCAGCGCTTCGAGGCCAACGCCGGCCCGCTCGAATTCGAGATGCTGCGCGGCAACGACGCCGTGCTGGCACTCGATGCCGCACTCACGTGGAAACGCAAGTGGCTCGCCGAGCGCGGCGTGTCGAGCCCCGTCTTCGATCTCGGCGGATGGGAGCGCCTTCTGCGCGAGGCGGTGGCCGCGAGCGGCGCCGTGGTGAGCGCCCTCAAAGCCGGAGACAGGCTGGCCGCCGTTGAGGCCGGGTTCATCGAGAACACGACCTACATCTCCTATCTCGGCGCCTTCGATCCCGAGTTCAGCAGCTTCAGCCCGGGACAGCTGCAGATGATGGGCACGATCGCCTGGTGCTTCGACCACGGCTTCACGCGCTACGATCTGCTGGCGCCCTCGGACGACTACAAGCGGCACTGGGCGCGCAAAGACACCGGCGTCAAGGTCGACGACTATGCGCTGGCGCTCACGCACGTGGGGCGCGGCATCGCGGAGGTGCGGCGGCATGTGCGGCCGCTGGCGCGCGACCTCTACCTCAAGCTCTCGCCCGAAATGCGAGTGGCCGGCGGGCGCTACGGCGTTCCCGCCGCGGCAGTGGCGGCCGCAGCGGCTGCGGCGAGCGTCGTCATCGCCGTCATCGAGTAGCCCGCCAGGCTTATTTTTGGGACCGATTTTCCACACTTCGGACTGATAGGGTCCGAAGCGATCATGGTCTGGATGCAACTCCCGCGTGCCGGCCTCGGGGGCGTGCACCATCGGCGGCACAGTGCCGCCGATGGCTTACCCCGCTTTGCGCATCGGCATCTATCGGGCGACGCCCATGCGCTCACGGCCGTCGCTGCGCGCTCTCGAAGGGGTCGCGAACGCGCATTTCCGGACCTGAGGCGCTTGCCCGTTCTGGCGGTGCGCCCGATAAAGGCCGTGTTCGACCTCTATGCACTCGACCGCTGACCATCAACGTCTAAGGGGGTCTAATCCAGAATGTCTGATCGGCGCGACGAGTGGGGGCGTTTCGTGCACCGCTATCGCGTGCGGCATGGTCTCAGCCAGTGCGACCTCGCCAGCCTGATGGGAGTCGCGCAGCGCACCATCTCACGCTGGGAGCGCGGCGAGGACATGCCGAGCGTGGCGCAGCAGAAGCGGCTACGCGATCTCGGATGGGAGCCCGCAAGCTCGCTCTTTCGCGGCATCGCGACCTCGATCGCGCACTGCCCGGCGCCGCGCGCGCTCACGCGCACGTCCTCGCTCAGACTGCAGGCGCTTTCCGGCCCCGCGCTCGCCAAGCGGCCGTCGATGACGAACTGGATCGACCGCGACCTCGCGCCCATCGCGTGCGGCGTGCTCGCCGAGATCCTCGAGGATCACATGCTGCAGCGGGCGATCATGGCCGGCGAGATCCAGAGCCTCGTCACGACGACGCGCAGCGTTCTCAATAGCGAGGAGCACGAGCGGATCGGCGTCTACCGCACGACCATCACCTACTTCTTCCACGAGGGCACGCTCTACAACGACGCCATCGGGGTGCCGGCCCCGGACGACGCGGAGCTCGGCTACTGGGTGGTGCCCATGGACGAGGTGGCCTCGGACCACTGACCCGCCGCCATCCTAGAGCGCGATCGCTTTTGATTGAATCTTGATCGCGCTCTAGGCCTTTGATGAGACCGATGATTCACGCTTCGGACTGATAGGGTCCGAAGCGATCATGGTCTGTGCACCCGGCGGGGGAACATTTCCGCCAGCAGCGGTCTCACGCGGGCAGCCCCGTGCACCGACAAATGATTGTCGTCGAAGTAAAGCGGCTTGCCGTTCTCCGCGGCCAGGCAGTGGCCATTCTCGCAGAGCAGACGCGCCGGGTCGATAACGTTTGCACCTAGCCGGCCGACAAGCTCCTGCATGAATGTCGCCCGCATTCTCTGAGTCGCCGAATCAGCGCCGTACAAGACGTCCTGCGATCGGCCGCGCATCAGGGCGAACGCCACCTTTTGCGGCACGTTGAAGCCCACGTAGGGCGCCTCCATCACGATCCATGCCCGCGCGCCCGAAGCGCGAATGGCCTCGACGGCGCGCGTGAGGCCACGCTCGATGACGGCCCTGTTCTCGGCCAGCGTGGTCTCAGCCGATTGCGCATCCTCGAGGTAGTGCTGCTTCGGCGTCGGGCGCAGAGGGGCATTTCCCGTCGCGTAGTAGTCCCACCGCGCGACCAGTACGACATCCGTGAACTTGTGACGCCGCAGCAAGTCGCCGACAGCACTGTTGAGGTTCAGGCAGGAGCGGGTCGCGTCGGCGCGATGGAGGCGACCACCCCCGATCAACGGCGGACATGCCGACTCGCTGATGTAGGTGAGGGTCACGTTTGCAGATTGCGCCATGTCGTGGAAGGCCGTGTACAAGGAGCGGGCATGGCTGTCGCCCCAAAGCAGCATGCCCGGCTGCGCCTCGTCCTCCGCCGTCCAAAGGAGGCAGAGGTCGTCCTCAGCAACCGAGGCGGCCGTTGGCGGGGGGCACGCCATCTCCCTGGGCCGCTTCGTAAGCCGTTCCCGCGTCAACTCCGACATGGCTTCCGGATAGAACGCGAGAAAGCCGCGGCTCGCGGCTCCGGCTGCTGCCACGGCGATGACCGCACCCGCAACGGTTGCTGCCGCTGCGAGCGCGCGCCGCTTCGGCTTCCACCACGTGCCGAAGCGGACGGGCTGCTCGACATACTTCCAGCACAGGGCCGCGAGGCTGAAGGAGGCAACGACAAGGGCCGCGATCTCGAAACCCGCGGGTTCACGTTGCAGCTCGTAGCGGAACAGGACAACCATCGGCCAATGCCAGAGGTACCATGCGTAGGACACCAACCCGACGAACACGAGCGGCGGCGTTGCCAGAAAGCGGGCCGCGATCGACGTCGTCCGCTGACCCGACCAGATCACGAGCGCGGCGCCGAGCACGGGGATCGCCGCGGCAAACCCTGGAAATGTCATCTCGCTGTCGAAGGCGAATACGGCGAAGAGGATCAGCGCCAAGCCCGCGATGCCCGCCACGTGTGCCGCGGCGCGGCCAAGGGCCGGGGCCCCGAGCGCCAGGACGCACCCGGCAAGCAGCTCCCAGGCGCGCGTGTGGGGAAAGTAGAAAGCCACGGTCGGCTGCTCGCCGACAGTCAGCACATTGGCGGCGAACGAAGCCACGAGAAGCAGCAAGGCCACGGCTTGCAGCCGCCTAGGTGCCTTCAGAAAAACCAGCACAACGAGCAGGGGCCAGAGGATGTAGAACTGCTCCTCGATGGCAAGCGACCACGTGTGCAGCAGCGGCGCGAGATCGAGCGAGGGATCGAAATAGCCGCCCTTGCGCGCGAAATAGAAGTTTGCGGCGAAGATCAGCACATAGAACATGCTTTTGCTGACCGGGCCGAGATCCATCGGCGTCGTGATGACGAAGCTCGCAGCGAAGGTCGCGGCCAGCACAATGGCGAGCGTCGGCAGCAAGCGACGCGCGCGGCGCTCGTAGAAGCGCTGGAAGCTCCATCGACCGGCGCGAATGTCGGACACAACGATGCCGGTGATCAGGTAGCCAGAGACGACGAAGAACACATCGACGCCGACGAAGCCTCCGTCGAACGCCGGAACACCGAAGTGGTAGAAAACTACGGCGATGATCGAGAGGGCTCGCAGACCGTCGATATCAGGCCGATATGGCATGGGAAGCCCCCCCGGGTCGCTCCGGACCGGACGCTACACGGAGCAGCGCGCGGAGGCTACAGCACATGCGTCACTAACCAACAGAGCAGGCCACCTTGCCTTTGGCCGTCCACGTCCTTCCTTCGCCGCCCGGCGAAACGCCGACATCGTAGACCGTGATTTCATAGGTGCCGGCGAAGGCGGTCTCGTCGTCCGGGCTCTGGCGTGTCTCGATGATCAGCTCGACGTAGCCGTGGGCGGCCGAGCCCTCGCGCTCGCGGTAGAGGTGGAGGTTGAGCGCGCCGCTTGTGAACCAATGATGCACGAGGTGCGCGGATGCGAACGCAAGCTCGGTGAGATCCTTGGGCGTGCCCTCGACCTTTATCGTCGCCTTTGCGCCGAAGCCCATGAACGCCTCGCCAAGGCCATGGCTGAACGTGCTTTCCGCCGCAAGCTCGAGGGAGGCGTCGTCTGCCTCGCACAGGAAGTTGCCGGTCGCATGCGCGGGTGCGAGGCCCGCGAGCATGCCGATCACGCCGAAGCAGGCCGCCGTTCTCAAACCCCAGCGCATGGCCGGCTATGCCCGGCTCGCCAGCGCGTCGCGGCCGAGGGCGGCGAGCGCCGTCTTGACGATGTCGGGGGCGGCGAGGCCGGCGCGCTCGTACATCCTGGCTGGTGCGTCGTGGTCGATGAACACATCCGGCAGCATCATGGTGCGCACCTTGAGACCGCGGTCGAGCAGACCCGCCGCGGCGAGATACTGCAGCACGTGGCTGCCGAAGCCGCCGACAGCGCCTTCCTCGACGGTGACGAGCACCTCGTGCTCCTTGGCGAGGCGGGTGACGAGATCGCGGTCGAGCGGCTTCATGAAGCGCGCGTCGGCGACGGTGGCCGAGAGGCCCATGGCGGCGAG
>JBFXEP010000183.1:0-6435 GCA_050179995.1 Hyphomicrobium sp. | reverse complement strand
ACGATCTCCTGCAGGCCGAAGCCGACGCCGACGCCGAGGGCGGCCACGATCCACTGCACCTGGCTCCAGTCGAAGCCGATGCTGCGCGCCGCGAACACGAGGCCGACGATGGCGATCAGGTAGCGGCTGACGGCGCTCACCGCGTAGCGTGTGCCGGCTTCGATACGCAACCTGTGCAGCGCCGTGATCTCAAGCAGACCCGGCAGGTTGCGTGAGGCGATGAAGGCGATGACCGCGATCGCCAGCGCGACGATCACGTTCGACACCGTGATCGGCACCATGCGTGTCGCGCCGTCGACGATCGTGCTCTGCTGCCACAACGGCACGTCGAGCAGCGCCAGCGACGGCAGCGCCTCGCGCCAGAAGAAGTAGAGCGTCGCCGCGAGCACCAGCAGCGCCACGAGCCGCACGAGCTTGCGCGTCTGGTCGCTGATGGACGCGATATCGACCCCGGGCTCATCGAGCGCGACGGACGGAGTCTCGCCCTCCGCTTCCAGCGCGGCCCGCTGCGCGCGCACCTTCTCGCGCCGTTCGAGCGCACGCCGGATTTCGAGCCGTCGCCGCGCGACCAGCACCTGCCGCATCACGACGCTGTAGATCAGGAACGCCGCGCAGACGATGGCGACCGTCAGGATGAGACCGTCCTGGATCTGCGCCGCCGCGTCGTAGTAGCCCCAGAGCGCGATCCCCGCAATCGCGAGCGGCACCAGCGTGAGCAGCACGTGCCACACCACGCGCGTCATCCACAGCGGATGCCCGGGCGCGAGGCGCTCGGCGAAAATGCCCCACCGCGGATGCGCGATGCGCCACAGGAACAGCGCCGCCGCGATGCCGGCGGCGAGGAACGCGAACCGCCCGAGGCCGTCGCGCAGGCTCTGCGAGCTGCTCATGCCGATCATGGCGAGGATGAACGCCGGCGGCGCGAGCGCGAACTTGAGCCATTGCACATTCTGCCAGAGCACGGCACGCGCCCGCTCCGGCCAGCCGAAATGCACGGAGAAAAGCCCGTTCTCGACACACACGTACTGCACGAAGCGCAGGAACGTCAGGAGCGAGGCGGCGGCGAGGAGTCCCGCCCCGACGCCGGCCGTGAAGTCCGAGGCCTGCGGCAGCGCCGTGAGCAGCCACCCCGCATAGCCGAACAGCAGCGGCGTCTTGAGCGCGAGCAGCGCCGAGATGAGAAGCGCCTCCGGCGTGCGCCAGTAGTTGTCCGTCGAGTAGCGTCCCACCGCCTCCGAGATGGCGGCGAGCCGCGTGCGCATCCGGCGCGTGAAAAGGGTCAGCGCCCCGAACACGAGGAGCACGATGGCGGTCAGGAGCGGCTTGCCGGTCGCGCGCTCGAGCAGGGCTCGACCGGTCTCCTTCCATGCGGCCGGGTCGCCGATCCACGAGAAGCTCGCGCGCACCTGGTCGATCCAGCCGATGCCCACCGGCGCCGAGCTCGGCAGCCACAGCAGGCGGCTGTTGAGCAGGCCGCGCAGGGACGTCGTTTGGTTGAGAAGATCGCGCTCGGCCGCGTTGAGCTCGGCAAGCTGGGCGATCTGCGCGACGAGCCTGTCATGCAGCTGCACATAAAGCGCGCGCCGCGCACCGACGAGCTTCTCGAGCGCGGGCAGCACGTCGGGGCCCGGCTCAGCCTCGCCCTGCTTCACCGAGGCGGCGAGCACCCGCTCCGCCATCCCCTTCCTATCGGTTAGCGCGCGGCGCCCTTCCTCGGCCCGAAGCCGCTTCAGCCTGGCGTCGACGATGGCCTGGTCCCGATCCCAGATGTTGCGCGCGAGCTGGGCCGTGCTCGGCAGCTGCGCCCGCATGGCGCGCAACAGCTCGCTGAAATCGCCGCCGATGCTGCCGATCTCCAGCACCTGCTGCGCCGCCGTCTTACTGTCGGCCACGCGCGCGATATCGGATTTGACGTCGGCGAGGATCGACTTGGCCGTGTCGATGCCCCGCTCCGCATCGGCCTCCCTTTGCCGGATCACCTCCGTGTCCTTCACGTAGGCTTCGAGCACCGGATGCTGCTGCGCGAGCTTGCGCGCCTCGCGGTCGGCTTCCTCCCGTTGCTTGGCCGTTTCGGCTTCTTTGAGATAGTTGACCCGCGCCTCGACGATCGGGATGCGCTTGCCAAGTTTCTCGAGCTTGGCAGCTGCAAGGTCTCGCCGCGCCGTAGAGGAAGCCTGCCGCGCCGGAAGGCTGATCAGCTCTTGCTCGAGGAGATTGAGTTTCGATGTGCGGGCACGCCGCTCTGCTAGAAGAGATGAGCGGCGCGCGTCGACGACGACCGGATCATCCGTGCCCACCTGCATCGTGTCGGGGTTCTCGAGCGCATCGAGCGCCTGCTTCTCGGCCGACTGCTCCTCGCGCGCCGCCGTCGCACGCGTATTCATGTCGCGCAGCCGTGTCTCGAACTGGCCGAGGTCCGTCTTCAGCGTCGCGGCCTCGCTGTTGGCCGCATCGAGCGCCTGCTGCGCCTCGGGCAGCGCCAGCTTGCCGATGCGCGTCGCGAACTCGTCCTCGCCCGGCTCCTTCTGCAAGGCCTCGAGCTGCCGCTTGGCCTCGGCGACACGCTCGGGCGAGCGCTGGGCGGCCTCCTGGAAGCGTGTCGCGGCTTCCGCGCTCGCCTGCGCCGCCTGCCATTGCCCAAGCGCGTTGCGCAGAAGAGTGAGGGCCTGCTCGCGGATGGCGGGCGCCACGTCCGCGCGCGCTTCGAGCTCCTGGATGCGCGCCTTGGCCCGCTCGATGGTCCGGTCGAGGCCGACCGGTGCCGCATCGTCCTTGGGTTGCGGATCGGCGCCCGCCGGCGCGGCTTGGGCCGGCGCCGGCGCGGCCTGCGGCTGGTTGCCGGGAGCCGGAGGGGTCGCCGGCTGTGCGGCCGGTGCAGGCACTGCCTTTGTCGCTGGCACGGCCTTCTCTTGTGCAGACACGCGCGAGAGGTCGAGTGCTGGCACGATGAGGAGCGCGAGCAGCACGAGGCATCCGGCTCTGAAACGAGGCATGGGCATTTGATCTCTCGAAGAGGGCTATAAAGGCGGTCCGATCCGCTCTGCGCCGACGGTGAGGCGCCCGGATTGCGGCTGCATTGCTACATTTTTGCAGTTTCGGGCATTTGTGCGGCACGATCGGCATTGGCGGGCAAGTATCGCATCAGGCCGCGAATTCCTCCCGCCGGTACCCCTGCAGATAGAGCAGCGCCGTGAGGTCGCCGTGCCGCACGATGGCGCCGTTGTCCGAGGTGCGAGCCCGGTCCTCGAGCACCGGCTTGGCCCGGAACGCGACGCCGAGCCCGGCCGCGCCCAGCATGGCGACATCGTTGGCGCCGTCCCCGACGGCCAGCGTCTCCTGCAGCGCGAGGTCGCCTTCCGTGGCGAGACGCCGCAAGGCATCCGCCTTGCTTTCGGGCCCGACGATCGGCTCGCGCACGCGCCCCATGAGCTCGCCGTTCTCGATCTCGAGCACGTTGGCGACAACGGCGTGGAAGCCGAGCTCGGCGGCGATGCGCTCGGCGAAGATCGTGAACCCGCCCGTGACGAGCGCCGTCCAGGCGCCGTTGGCGCGCATCGTCGCCACCAGCGCGCGCGCCCCGGGTATGAAGGTGACGTCGGCGAGGATGGCCTCGAGCCGGTGCGCCTCGAGCCCGGCGAACAGCGCCATCCGCTCCATGAGTGAGCCCTCGAAGTTCACCTCGCCGCGCATCGAGCGGGCGGTGATTGCGGAGATTTCGTCATGGCACCCGGCGAGTTTCGCCATCTCGTCGATGAGCTCCTGCGTGATGATGGTGCTTTCCATGTCGGCGCAGAGGAGTCGCTTGCGGCGCGAGGCGCTATCGCCGGCGACGATATTGACGTCGATCGGCAACGCGCCGATGGCCCCCTCGGCCGCCGCGCGCAGGAGAGCGGGATCGTGCCCCGCCCCGGCCGCGAAACGCGCTTCCCACGCCTCACCCGGGGAAAGCCATTGCGCTTCAGCATCGCCGCCCGGCAGCGCCCCGAGGGTCGCGCGCGCAACGTCCTCCGTCACCGCCCCCGATCCCGGCGCAGCCGTCAGCACGAGGGTGGAGGAGGGAGGCATCGGCGCCAGTTTCCAGCGAAGAGTGTTTCCAGCGAAGCGTGTTTCCAGGGAAGTGGTGCGGGCAGGCGAGGTCTCGGATAGAACGGCCGGCATGACGCAGCTCGCCCCCATCCTCATCGCAGGACCGACGGCCTGCGGCAAGTCCGAGGTCGCGCTCGTGCTTGCCGCGCGTCTTGGCGGCACGATCATCAACGCCGACGCCATGCAGGTCTACCGCGAGTTGCGCGTCTTGACCGCGCGCCCGAGCGCCGGCGACGAGGCGCGCGTGCCGCATCTCCTCTACGGTCATGTGCCGGCAGCCGAGGCCTACTCGGCGGCGCGCTATGCAACGGAGGCGCGGAGGGCCTTGGCCTCGGCCCAGGCATCGGGGCGGGTGCCCATCGTCGTCGGCGGCACCGGCCTTTATTTCAAGGCGCTGATCGAGGGCCTGTCGCCGATCCCCGGGATCCCGCCCGAGATCCGTTCGCGCTGGCGCGAGCGGGCCGCCGCCGAGGGCGCGCCAGCCTTGCACGAGGTGCTGACGGCGCGTGACCCGGCGATGGCGGCGCGCCTGCGGCCCAGCGATCCGCAGCGTATCGTCCGCGCGCTCGAGGTGCTGGAGGCGACGGGCGTGTCGCTCGCCACATGGCAGGAGCTGCCGGGCGAGCCCGTCGTGCGTCTCGATGAGGCGACGGCCATCGCCCTCGGCCGCGAGCCCGCCGAGCTGAAGAGCCGCTGCGACGCCCGCTTCGACCGCATGATGGTGGAGGGCGCGGTGGAGGAGGTGCGCGCCCTCCTTGCGCTCGGCCTCGGGCCGGAGTTGCCCGCCATGCGCGCGCTCGGCGTCGCGCCCCTTGCCGCCATGATCGCCGGCAGGCTCACCCGCGAGACGGCCGCGGAGACCGCGAAAGCCGACACGCGCCGCTACGTCAAAAGGCAGCACACGTGGATGGCAAGAAATATGAAGTCGTGGAAGTGGATGTGGACACAAGAAACGGAAAGTTTGGCGCACAAAATAGTAGATTTTATTAAATCTAAATCTTGACCCTGCATCCTGGCGTCCTTAGGGTTCCGCCTTCACGACAGAGGCAAACCTGCGCGCCCCGGAGCATCCCGGGCGCCAATCCCACGACGCACGCGGAGACTTCCCATGGCACGGACGATGACGGGCGCTGAAATCGTGCTCAAGGCGCTGCAGGATCAGGGCGTCGAGCACATCTTCGGCTATCCGGGTGGCGCCGTGCTGCCGATCTACGACGAGCTTTTTCAGCAGGACAAGGTGCGCCACATCCTCGTGCGCCAGGAGGGCGGCGCGCTGCACGCGGCCGAGGGCTACGCGCGCTCGACTGGCAAGGTCGGCGTCGCGCTCGTGACCTCCGGTCCCGGCGCCACCAACGCCGTCACGGGGCTCACCGACGCGCTCATGGATTCGATCCCGCTGGTGTGCATCACCGGCCAGGTGCCGACGCACCTGATCGGCAACGACGCCTTCCAGGAGTGCGACACGGTCGGCATCACGCGCCCGTGCACCAAGCACAACTGGCTGGTTAAGAACGTCAACGATCTCGCCCGCATCATCCACGAGGCGTTCTACATCGCCAAGGCCGGCCGCCCCGGCCCGGTCGTCATCGACGTTCCGAAGGACGTGCAGTTCGCGACCGGCAACTACGTCGGGCCCTCGAACATCGCCCACAAGACCTATAAGCCGCGCGTGAAACCGGACACGGCCCTCGTCCGCGATGCCGTCGAGCTGATGGCGTCCGCCAAGCGGCCGGTCTTCTACACCGGCGGCGGTGTCATCAATTCCGGCCCCAAGGCGAGCCAGCTTCTGCGCGAGCTGGTGCGCCTTACGGGTTACCCGATCACGTCGACGCTCATGGGCCTCGGCGCCTATCCGGCGTCCGACAAACAGTGGCTCGGCATGCTCGGCATGCATGGCACCTACGAGGCCAACCTCGCCATGCACGATTGCGACGTCATGATCGCCATCGGCGCCCGCTTCGACGACCGCATCACCGGGCGCGTCGACGCCTTCTCGCCGGGGTCGCGCAAGATCCACGTCGACATCGATCCCTCGTCGATCAACAAGAACATCCACGTCGACATCCCCATCGTCGGCGACTGCACCTACGTGCTCGAGGAGATGCTGCGCGTCTGGAAGACCAAGACCGCCCAGGTCGACAAGCCGGCGTTGAAGTCGTGGTGGAAGGAAATCGACTCCTGGCGCGCCAGGAAGTCGCTCGCCTACAAGAGCTCGGCCGACTACATCATGCCGCAGTACGCCTGTGAGCGGCTCTACGAGCTGACCAAGGATCGCGACACCTACATCACGACCGAGGTCGGCCAGCACCAGATGTGGGCCGCCCAGTTCCTCCACTTCGAGGAGCCGAA
>JBFXEP010000182.1:0-6533 GCA_050179995.1 Hyphomicrobium sp. | reverse complement strand
GCCTGTCTCGCGCCATGTGAACCGCGGGGGACGAAACTCAAGGGGTGCTCTCCATGAAGCTCATCACTGCCATCATCAAGCCTTTCAAGCTCGAGGAGGTGCGGTCGAACCTGACCGACATCGGCCTGCAGGGCATGACCGTGACCGAGGTTAAGGGTTACGGGCGTCAGAAGGGCCATACGGAAGTCTATCGCGGCGCCGAATACGCCGTGAGCTTCCTGCCGAAAATCAAGATCGAGGTCGTCGTTGCCGGAGCCCTTGTCGACAAGGCCGTCGAAGCGATCGTGAAGGCCGCCAAGACCGGCCAGATCGGCGACGGGAAGATCTTCGTCTCCGCGATCGAGCACACCCTGCGCATCCGCACGGGTGAGTCCAACGATGCGGCGCTCTGAACCACGGCTCAAAGGTCAACACGAGGGAGTTCTGGAAATGAATCTTGGACGATTTTCGCGGGTTGCGGGCGTGCTCGGCACAGCCGCCGCGCTCTCGCTTTTGCCGCAGGCGATGGCGTTCGCGCAGGACGCCGCGGCCGCTGCTCCGCCGACGCCTGACAAGGCCGACACCACTTTCATGTTCATCTCGACCATCGCCGTTCTTCTCATGACGGTCCCTGGCCTCGCCCTCTTCTACGGCGGCCTGGTGCGCACGAAGAACATGCTGGCGCTGTTGATGCAGGTGTTCAGCATCGTTTGCGTCGTGGCGCTCATCTGGGTCGTTTACGGCTACAGCATGGCCTTCACCAACGGCGGCGCGCTCAACGACTACGTGGGCGGCTTCTCCAAGATGTTCCTTGCCGGCGTCACGCCGGCGTCGCTCGCGGCCACGTTCTCGAACGGGGTCTACATTTCCGAGCTGTCGTTCGTCGCCTTCCAGATGACGTTCGCCTGCATCACGCCGGCTCTCATCGTCGGCGCCGTGGCGGAGCGCATGAAGTTCTCGGCCATCATCGTGTTCGTTATCCTCTGGGTGACGTTCGTCTACTTCCCGATGGCGCACATGGTCTGGTACTGGGGCGGCCCGGACATCTTCGCCGAAGCCGCAAAGGCCGGCGAGCCGAAGCTCTCGGAGGCGCTGGCTGATGCCGGTCTGCTCTTCAAGTGGGGCGCGCTCGACTTCGCGGGCGGCACGGTGGTGCACATCAACGCCGGTATCGCGGGCCTCGTTGGCGCCTTGATCGTCGGCAAGCGCACGGGCTACGGCCACGAGGCCATGCCTCCGCACTCGCTGACGCTGACCATGGTCGGCGCGGCGCTGCTGTGGTTCGGCTGGTTCGGCTTCAACTGCGGCTCGAACCTCGAGGCCAGCGTCACGGCGGTGATCGCCATGATCAACACCTTCGTCGCCACGGCGGCCGCGGGCGTGGCCTGGATGCTCGCCGAGTGGATCATCAAGGGCAAGCCCTCGCTGCTTGGCCTCGCGTCGGGCGTGGTGGCTGGCCTGGTCGCGGTCACGCCTGCGGCCGGCTTCGCCGGTGCCATGGGCTCGATCGTGCTCGGCCTCGTCGCGGGCGTGGTGTGCTTCATTTTCTGCACCGGCGTGAAGAACGCGTTCGGCTACGACGACAGCCTCGATGTGTTCGGTGTGCACGCCGTCGGCGGCATCATCGGCGCCATCGGCACCGGCATCCTGGTCAACCCGGACTTCGGCGGCTCGGGCCTTGCGGACTACGTCTCGTCGCCCGGTACGCTCGTTGCCGGCGCGTACGACATGACCGCCCAGGTCATCATCCAGTCCAAGGCCGTCGGCTTCACGATCCTGTGGACCGGCATCATCTCCGCGATCCTGTTCCTGCTCATCAAGTTCACCATCGGCCTGCGTCCGGTCGTCGATAGCGAGCGCGAGGGCCTGGACATCACCGATCACGGCGAGCGGGCCTACAACTACTGAGGATCTGCGCGGGGCTCGCTCACGGCGGGCCCCTCACAGCCAACAACCGACGTCGGCCCGGAGCTTCGCGCTCCGGGCCTTTTTCTATGCGGTTGCCCGAAGTCGCAGCGTGTTCGCCGCGGACGCAGGCAAAGGCGCGTTCGTCACCGGAAAAGCGCTGCCTATCATTTGGGCGGCGTCGCTTCTCAGCGCGTCACAAGCCTGTGGAAGATCGCTAGTGGTTTCAATTGGTTGAGCGTGGCGCTCGGGTTGGCACGAGATTTGTATTTCTACGTCCGTGCTCCGCTTCCCGGGTGCGGGCACGAGGGGCGCTCATGATCAGCTCAACTGTGTGACAGCAGTCGTCGCTGCATGGCTCGTCTGACGGAGTGGCGAGCGGTGCAAGGACATGCGCCGGGTCCGGAGACGGTCCGACGCACACGAAACTCGGGAGTCGGCGCGGCTTGAGCCTCGCCGGAGGGGCAACACGAGGGAGTTATGAAACAATGAAACTGGATTACCTCAGGCGCGTTGCGGGTCCGTTGGGAGCGACCGCATTCGTCACGCTCGGCAGTGCCAGTGCCGCGCTGGCGCAAACGCCGACACCGGACAAAGGCGATTCGGCCTTCATGTTCATCGCCACGATCGCCGTGCTCTTGATGACGGTGCCAGGCCTGGCGCTGTTCTACGGCGGCCTCGTGCGTTCGAAGAACATGCTCTCCATTCTCATGCAGGTGTTCGCCATCACCTGCATGGTGGCCATCATCTGGGTCACCTACGGCTACAGCATGGCCTTCACCAACGGCGGCGCGCTCAACGACTACGTGGGCGGCTTCTCCAAGGCGTTCCTCGCCGGCGTGACGCCGGCGTCGCTCGCGGCCACGTTCTCGAACGGGGTCTACATCCCGGAATATGCGTTCGTCGCCTTCCAGATGACGTTCGCCTGCATCACGCCGGCGCTCATCGTGGGCTCACTCGCCGAGCGCATGAAGTTCTCGGCCGTGCTTCTGTTCGTGGCGCTCTGGGTGACGTTCGTCTACTTCCCGATGGCGCACATGGTCTGGTACTGGGGCGGCCCGGACATCTTCGCCGAAGCCGCCAAGGCCGGCGAGCCGAAGCTGTCGGAGGCGCTGGCTGACGCCGGTCTCCTCTTCAAGTGGGGCGCGCTCGACTTCGCGGGCGGCACGGTGGTGCACATCAATGCCGGTATCGCCGGCCTCGTCGGCGCCTTGATCGTCGGCAAGCGCGTCGGCTACGGCAAGGAGCAGATGCCGCCCAACTCGCTGACGCTGACCATGGTCGGCGCCGCGCTGCTGTGGTTCGGCTGGTTCGGCTTCAACTGCGGCTCGAACCTCGAAGTCAGCGCGACGGCGTTCGTCGCCCTGATGAACACCTTCGTCGCCACGGCCGCGGCCGGTCTCGGATGGATGGTGATCGAATGGCTCGTCAAGGGCCGTCCGTCGCTGCTCGGCCTCGCGTCGGGCGTGGTGGCGGGCCTGGTCGCGGTCACGCCTGCAGCCGGCTTCGCCGGTCCGATGGGCGCGATCGTGCTCGGCCTCGTCGCCGGCGTGGTCTGCTTCTTCGCCTGCCATTGGGTGAAGGCTCTCTTGCGCTACGACGACAGCCTCGACGTGTTCGGCGTGCACGGTATCGGCGGCATCATCGGTGCCATCGGCACGGGCATTCTGGTGAGCCCGGACCTCGGCGGCTCGGGCCTTGCGGACTACGTCTCGTCGCCCGGCACGTTGGTTGCCGGCGCCTACGACATGGCCACGCAGGTCACGATCCAGGCCAAGGCCGTCGGCTTCACGATCCTGTGGACCGGCATCGGGTCGGCGATCCTGTTCAAGCTGGTCGATATCCTGATCGGTCTGCGTCCGAGCAGCGACTTCGAGCGCCAGGGCCTCGACCTCGTCGATCACGGCGAGCGTGCCTACAATCACTGATGGTTGGCCCCGTCGCTGCCCAAGACGGCGGCGGGGCTCCTTCACACTGCTCCCGAGCACGCGTCTCCCCTAGACGTGCTCTAAACTCCCGGGGCCTCATCAGCCCCGGGTTTTTTCTTTTGCCCGGAGCGCGATCGCGCTGCGGACTTTTTCTACGCTGCCGATTCACGTTGCGCCGGGGTAGACGGCGCGACGATCGAAGCGATCATGGTCAGACGACGACGATGCGGGTGCGCGGGCCGATGTGGGCCAGCACCTTCAGAAGGTCGGAGCGCTTAAGCGCGACGCAGCCTTCGGTGGGCTTCAGGCCCTTGGCTGCGGCATGCATGAAGATGGCGCTGCCGGCGCCGCGGCGGCGCGGGCGGCGGTTGTAGGCGATCACCACGACGGCGTCGTAGAGGCCGTCCTGGCGCCAGAGCCGCTCGGCCCTGGCCGGGTAGGGATGGGATATGCGGCAATTGTAGTTGCGATCTTCTGTTGCGTCGCACCAGCCGTCTGCGGCGCGCGTCGGCGAGAGGGGAATGCGAGTCCGGGGCCGCATCAGCCGGTCGGCGCGGTAGAAGACCTGCTCGAGCGGGAAGATGCCACGCGGCGTCGCGCCGTCTCCCTCACGCTTCGCCGAGCGAATGCCGCTGCGGCCCAGTGCGCAGCGCAGCACGAGATTTCCGCATGTCAGACGGCCTTGGGTGCGCTTCGGCGCGAGGCTCCTCACGACGATGTTACGGACGGTGATGGCGATACCCCCTAATTGAACGTGGAGCCAGACCGGTAACCCGCCGGGCCACGGCACCCTACCTCAGGGCGTATGCAGATGCTAAGAGGAGGGCCGCAATTCCTCTGTCAAACTGGAGCCGCCGGCATGAGCGCTGCACGCAGGATCCTTCTCGTCGACGACGACGAGGAGCTCCGCGGGTCCCTTCAGGATCAACTGGCCTTGCATGACGAGTTCGACGTGTCCGTGGCCGGCACCGCGGGGAAGGGCATCGAAGCCGCCAAGCTGGGTCATCACGATCTCGTCGTGTTCGACGTCGGGCTCCCCGACATGGACGGCCGCGAGGCGGTGCGCCTTCTGCGCAAGGGCGGGTTCAAGAGCCCGATCATCATGCTCACCGGCAACGACAGCGACGCGGATCAGATCCTCGGGCTCGATGCAGGCGCCAACGACTACGTGACGAAGCCGTTCAAGTTCGCCGTGCTGCTGGCGCGCATCCGCGCGCAGCTGCGCCAGCACGAGCAGAGCGAGGATGCCGTCTTCACTATCGGGCCGTACACGTTCAAGCCGGCCTCGAAGCTTCTCATCGACGACAAGGGCGGCAAGATCCGCCTCACGGAGAAGGAGACGGCGATCCTCAAATACCTCTATCGCACGGGCGACAAGGTGGTCTCGCGCGAGACGCTGCTGCACGAGGTCTGGGGCTACAACGCCGGGGTGACGACGCATACGCTCGAGACGCACATCTACCGCTTGCGCCAGAAGATCGAGAAAGACCCGTCGAATGCCGAGATTCTGGTGACGGAGACGGGCGGCTACAAGCTGATGTCGTGAACAGCTTATTCTCGCGTCTTCAACAAGCCACGGCCGGCCCTGGACCGAAAAGGCCGAATCACCCGAGCTTCAAGTGCGATTTGTGCGGCACCGCGTCTGGAGTGCCTGTCGTTCTTGTTGCGGGATTTTCGAGATGGCCATCGACGCCCTGGTGCTACCTCTGCTCAACGTGCCCCTGTTCCAGGGGTTGAAGCCGCTGCAACTCACCGAGATCGCGCGGCGCGCGGACCGCATTGTCTACAAGCCGGGCGAGGTGATCGTCACCGCGCACGAGGGTGCGGACGCGGCGGTGCTGGTGGTGTCGGGCGAGGCCGTGCGCACGGAGGGCCCGGGGCTCGAGGACGGCCGGCGCGAGGAAATCCCGGCGGGCGCGCTCATCTCCGAGATGACGATGCTGATCGAGACCGAGTGCACGTCCACCATCGTGGCGCGGACCTCGGTCCGGGCGCTGCGCATCACGCGCTCCGAGATGCACGCGCACATGGTCGACGATCCCTCGCTTGCCGAGCATTTCATCGAGAAGATCTCGGGGCGGCTCACGTCCTTCGTGGAGAGCATGAAGGAGATCGACAAGTCGCTGGGGGAGCTCTCGCCGCCGGTGGGGAAGCCGCCGGCGAGCGGGCAGGAGACCCACGTTCTGCACTAGGGCGCGATCGGTTTTGGCTGAATCGTGATCGCGCTCTAGGTTTTTAGTGAGACCGATGATTCACGCTCCGGACATTTCCCGCGCTGCCGATTCACGCCGCGCCCGGTAGGCGGCGCGGCGATCGGAGCGGCTAGAGTCCGAAGCGATCATGGTCCAGGGGCTCCCCGCGACGAAAAATCTCAAAAATAAAAACATTCTATTTCAATGGATTAGGCTCAACTCGCGATTGGCGCGCCGCGTTTCTGCTCTCCGGTTCCACCGGGAACAGCGGCTATGGCCCCTGTGGGGCCATAGTCCCTCCATCAACCCCGGGACTGGAGAGACCCAAATGACCGCGATCCGCACCATCCTCGCCGCCGCCCTCGCCCTCGGCACCCTGACCGTCTCGGTGAACGAAGCTTCCGCCACGAGCCTCGCCGTCAAGATGGCCTGCGCCCAGGACTACTACGCTCACTGCAGCCAGCATCAGCCGGACAGCCCCGGTGTTCGCAAGTGCATGCGCGCCGTCGGCAAGAACCTCTCCAAGGGC
>JBFXEP010000181.1:0-6559 GCA_050179995.1 Hyphomicrobium sp. | reverse complement strand
GCGCAAGGTCCTCGAGCTGATCGGATGCGAGCTGGTCGAGATGCCGCGCAATCGCGACAACTCCTTCTGCTGCGGCGCCGGCGGCGGACGCATCTGGATTCCCGACACGCCTGGAACGCAGAAGCCTTCGGAGAACCGTGTGCATGAAGCGGCCTCCCTCGGAGGTATCGACATCTTCGTTACCTGCTGCCCAAAGGATCTCACGATGTTCGAAGACGCGCGAAAGACCGGTGGACATGAAAAGGATTTCGTCGTTCAGGATCTCGCCGAGCTGGTCGCCGAGGCAATCGAGCTGAAATCGATCAAGCTCGAGGATCTGCCGCCGCTTGCCGACCGGATCGTCAAGGCTATCGCAACCCAGATCTCGGACGCGGTGGCATCCAAGCTCGACACCGTTCTTTCGGCGCGCCTCGCGAGCCTGCCGGCACCTGCCGCACAGCCGCAGATCGCGCCGCCGATTGTCGATCCCGTAGCGGCGGTGCCTCCTTCGGCCGAGCCGGCGTCCGCGACGAATGTCGTGGAGCTTCATCCCACAATTGAAGCGAAGGCTCCGGCTCCGGAGGCGCGCGCACCCGTGCCTGCATCCGACGCGAAGCTCACGGCCGTTTCGTGGGACGCCGTGAAGCCGGTCACGCCCGCAACCTTCCCCAGCTACGAGGCGCCGCCCAAGAGTGCGCGCCGCATCCTCGTCACGATAAAGCACGTGGCAAAGCTCGGAGACGAGTACGGCTTTACCGATGATGGCCGCGATGTGCGCCGCGAGTTTATGGAGTTCGGGCTCAACGAGTGGGACGACGCGGCCTTGGAAGAGGCTTTGCGGTGCGTCGAAAAGCTGGGAGACGGCGAGGTCGTTGCGGTCTGCGTCGGAGATGCGGATGCCGATACCTCCCTGCTGAAGGCCTTGGCGAAAGGCGCGCACCGCGCCGTGCGGATCTGGGACCCGTCGCTTTCGAACGCCGACCCGATCACGATCTCGCGCGCCATCGCCGGCATCGCAAAAGCCGAAGATCCCGATCTCATCTTCACAGGCGTCCAGTCCGGCGATCAGGCGCACGGCGCCACGGGCACAGCGCTGGCGCGGATCCTCGGCCTTCCCCATGCGGCCGTCGTCGTCGGCTTCGAGTGGGATGGCAGCGGCCCGCTCCAGCTCACGCGCGAGCTGGAGGGCGGCCTGCGCCACAGCTTCGATCTCAAGGTTCCCGCGGTCGTCGCCATCCAGACCGGTATCAACACGCCGCGCTTCGCGACAATGAAGATGGTCAAGCAGGCGAAGCAAAAGCCGCTCGTTGTCGTCGATGGCGCAGGGGTCGTCGACGGCAGCGGCGGCTATCTCGTGCGCCGCATGTACGTCCCGGAGCGGACGAAGGCCGAAATGCTGACGGGCTCCCCGGCCGAGGTCGCCAAGTTCATCGCCAACATCATCCGCGAGAAGAGAGGAGCCTAGCTATGGCGGGCATTCTGATCATCGCCGAGCACCTGAACGGCGCCGTTCGCGACATAACGAAGGAGGCCATCGGCGCCGCCCGCTCCGTCAAGGATGGTCTTGGCGGCCCGCTCGTCGTGGCCGTCATCGGCAGCGCGACGGATGCAATCGCCGAGACGCTGAACCTGCCCGGCGTCGACGAGATCGTGAGGGTCCCGACGCCCGGCGACCACTTCGATCCGCACATCTACGAGGAGTGCGCGCTGCAGCTTGGCCGGAGGCACCAGCCGGAGCTCATTCTGGTCGGGCACACCGTCAACGGCATGGCATGCGCGGCGGCTGTCGCGGCGCGTCTCGGCGCCGGCTTCGCGAGCGACGTTCTCGCGCTCAGCGCCGATGAAAACGGGCTCATCGCGACGCGCGGCGCGTACGGCAACAAGGTCAACCTGGAAGTGGAATTCACGGGACGCAAGATCGTCGTCCTCGCCCTGCGCGGCGCCACCTATCCGATCCCCGAAGGACAGGGCAGCGCCGCGCGCAGCAGCTTCACGGCCGACCTCAGCGATGCCACCGACATGATGCAGCACACGGGATACATCGAGGCGCCGCCATCCGATATCGATATTTCCAAAGCTGAGTTCATCCTTTCTGTTGGGCGCGGCATCCAGGAGAAAGACAACCTCCCTCGCTTTGAACAGCTCGCCGAAAGGCTCGGGTTCACGCTCGCATGCTCACGACCGATCGTCGATTCCGGCTGGCTACCCAAGCCGCACCAAGTGGGCCAGTCCGGCAAAGTTGCCAGCGCCTGCAAGGTCTACATCGCATTGGGCATCTCGGGAGCCGTGCAGCATCTCTACGGCATGAAGCACGTCGACACGATCTTAGCCGTCAACACCGATCCCGAAGCGCCGATCTTTAATGTCGCGACCTACGGCGTGTGTGCGGATCTGTTCGAGCTCGCCAAGGAACTTGAGGCCCAGTTCAACTGAGCCAAAACATACCCACGGCAGGACTGGCTCGTTAAGTACGACGATGGAATGTGATGTGGCTGAGCGAGTTTCGTGTAGCGGCCGCTCATGGCAAGCGCCTATTGCTTTCGCGATCGCGTTACGCGCGTCGTCTTGGATTTAATGGGCGGCGTGAGTTTTACAAATCCGTCCGGTGCGTTCTGCATTGGTAACATAACCAATCGTAGGATTGTCTCTTTCGCCGCTGTTAACAGCCCTGCGTACTCAGCGCGCTTCTTCTTGCCGTGTCCTAAGATGAGCACCAGACCTTCGATCATCATAGCCACCAGGGAGGCTCGGTGCAGGGCAGCGTCGGCGGGCAGCTTGGGATTTAGAACGACCACCATCTTTTCTATGCTGGCGATGTGCCGAACATAAAACAGATCGAGCGCCGCTGCGACGTCATCGTCGTGACTGGCAAGGGCCCACAGCTCCGGAAACAATCGAGCAGTGAAGGGGTCCGATAGATCCGCCAAGAGATGGTCCAACATAACCGCAAAGCGCTCCCTTGAAGTGATGGCCCGCTTCTCCGCAAACATCTTGTCGTAAATTTCGAAATAGTACTTCTCGATCGTATAGTTGACAACAGATGTCAACATTTCTTGCTTCGTACGGAAGTAATACTGAAGCGACTTCAAATGAATGCCGCTCTTCTGTGCAATCCCCCGCATTGAGAAATTGTGATAGCCCTCATCTGCAATCAGCTGGCGCGCCGCCTCCAAAATCTTCACCTCCATAGCAGACCACGACTTCTGCGATAGAGCGGCGGGCGTGTCAGTACTGGCGAGGGATGTCGGAGTGGGTTTCAAGAGAAAAGCTTCCTGTCTTGGTCGTCCGATAGGACTCTGGATCAGATACAAGTACTTCTGCGCGGAAGAATTAGCCAACGCAAGGGGAGCGCAGGGCGAAGCGTCGTATCTCAAGCATCTACGATGGACGACGTCCGGAGTCGATGTTATCAGCTTCTGGATTGGTTCCAAAATGCGTCTGGCATCCTTTCACCATGAATGAAGAGCCGGGCCTTTGAAGCATAGTGATTGAGTTAAGCCTGGTCGTATCAAGCCGCGTTTCGAAACCGTCGGCTGGACAGCAGCGCCGCCGCAGGCGGGAGGCCATGTAGGAGCAGATCAGCCCATTCTTGTGCAATTTCTCTGCGGAGCTCCAAGTGCTCAGCGCGGTTGTATGCCGCCTCGATCTTGTCCTTAGGCACGTGCGCCAGCATCAAGTCGATCGCCTTGCTGTCCGCCGGACGCTTCTCGTTCATGATCGTCGAGAACGTGGCTCGCCATCCGTGCGGAACGTGACGACCTTGGAAGCCGGCACGTTTCAGAAGATAGCCGAGCGCGTTCTCACTCATCGGCCGGTGGAACCAGCGGTCGTTCGGAAACACATAGGGGCTCATTGAGCTCAGCTGCTTCAGCGCCTCGATGACCTCTAGTGCCTGGCGCGACATGGGCACTGGATGATCGCGGGTCTCATCTTCCTTGTAATGCAAGCGCAGTTTCATGCGTAGCGCCGGTACCGTCCAGAGCCAACGGTCGGCGTTGAGATCCTTTAGTTCATCCCAAGGGCAGGTCGCGACGACGCCGGGCCGCACCACTGTCAGAGCCAGAAAGCGATGCGCCAGCTTCGTGGCCGCACTTCCCGCAACGGCCTCGGCACCTCGCAGCACCTCCCTCGCGTCCTCGAGCTTGCGCATCGCTGGGAAGCGTCGCCTCTTCGCTGGGGACAGTACCTTTCCCATTGAGACAGCCGGGTCGCGATCTGCCCGCCCGGTAGCCATCGCGTAGCAGTACACGGCGGAGATGCGCTGCCTCACGCGGTGGGCAGTCTCCACCGCGGGTCTTTCCTGGATCCTCTGCAGAACCTCCCAGATCGCCGAAGGCTCTAACGACCGGATCGGCAAGTTTCCGATGTAGGGGAAGGCGTGGACCTCCAAGCTCTCGATAACGTCAGAGGCATGATGCGACACCCAGCCTGATTTCTGGGATTGGTGCCATTCGCGCGCGAGAACCTCGAATGTTTCGTTCGCTTCTTTGAGGTCTCCCACCTGCTGCAGCTTCCTGACAACTGCTGGATCCTTTTTCTCCCGCAGAAGCAGCCGCGCCTCATCCCGCTTTCCTCTCGCCGCCACCAACGACATGGCCGGGTACTCGCCGAACGTTAAGACCCGCTCCTTACCTTGCCACTCGTAGCGGCATCGCCAGAACTTCCTTCCTGTCGGCATGACGTGAACATAGAGCCCTCCGCCGTCGGTCAGCTTGTACGCCTTGGCCCGGCGCACCGCCTTCTTGACTGCTGTATCCGTCAACATCTCTGCACCTCAGCCCGTTACCCGGTTTTTGACCGAGCGTTACCCGGTTTTTACCCGGAGAATCCCAAGCTTGGCTGTCACCAAGCTTGTGCGGATGAGACAGATAATGTCAATGAATCTAGAGGCTTAGCTTACAGGAAGAGACAGGTCGTAACAACCTGAGATCATATGGTTGGCGGAGAGGGAGGGATTCGAACCCCCGGTACGGTTGCCCGTACTCCGCATTTCGAGTGCGGCGCGATCGACCACTCTGCCACCTCTCCGGCCGCCCGGATCGCGCAGGGTGACGTGGTCGATCACCGCGCGTCTCTGCGATCCGAGGGCAGCTGAATAGCGGGTGACGGCCGCCGGTGCAAGGCCCAAGAGAGCCGGCCGAAAAAACCGTCCGCGCGCCGACCGAATGCCGCGGGAGCAGCGCGCGAGCCCCGGCGCCTCAAGGCGGCGGCTGTGGCTCGAGAGGCGATGCGTGCTCTTCGTGATCGCCCTTTGGCGGCTCGCCGGGCTCCCAGCCGCGCCCGTTGCACTGCCAAGCCACCGGCGCGCAGGTAATCCCCGGAAACGAGCATCCGACCAGCTCACCCTTGTCGTCGATCTTGCACACCCGGCAGCCGTCGGTCGCGGACACGCACCCCGCGCGGATCTCGCGCGGCGGCTCGAGGGCCTGCGCGAAGGCGCCGCCCGCGCCCGCGAGCATCGCGGCGACGAGCGGCCACAAACGATGATGAACCCGGCCCATGGCGCGCCTCGGCTCCAGAGTGCTTCCGGAAAGCATGTCCTCGGACTTGATCCGGGGATGGCAACCGGTCATGGCGAGGCCATGCCCATAGGTGCCCGATAATACGCACGACAAGACAAAGGCCTAGGAGGTTTCCGCGATTCCATGAAAAGCGGTAGTGCCCTAGGGCCTCAATTGCGAGGGACGCACGATGCGGGTCTTGACGTCGGCCTCATCGAAGAACTCCGCGACCGGCCGCCGCCGCGTCGGGATCGGCGTCTCGGTGCCGAGCCACGCGTCCGAGAACGCGAGGATGCCCTTGAGCAGAGCCTCCTTCTTGGCGATGGCCTGGAAAGCGGCGTCGCGGTCGATCTCATCCCAGTTGAAATGCAGTTCGACGATCGTCTCGTAGAGCTCCTTGAACTTGGCCCCGCGCCCCTTCGCCTCCATGGCTTCCGCCAGCACGAGGAACTGGCCGAGCTCCATCACTACGGCCTCGGGCGGGCGCGCGCCGTCCGGATCGGCGTAGTGATCGGCGAGATAGCCGAGCGTCCGCGCCAGCACGCGCGTCCGCGCCGCCATGGTGCGCTCGTCCGCTTCGCGGTCGAATCCCAACAGCGCAGCCCAATCCTTAGGTGACCCGGCCATGGGCCTTCTCCCGTTCTGCTCTTTCGATTCCTAGACCATGATCGCTTCGGACCTTATCAGTCCGAAGCGCGAATCATCGGTCACAGCAAAAAGCATGCACCTCGTCCATGCGCAGTACGCCGGAATCAAGGCAGCCGAGCGGCCGTTCCGCGGGTTGCCGGGATGCACGTCGTGAACCTGTGCCGGACTGGCGCGTTCGACTATCCTGAGAGCAGCACACAGAAGAAGCGTGGAGGCCGCATGCCCAAGAACCGGAAGAAAAACAGGAGCTGGATGAGAAACAGGAAATGCCTCGCCGCTACTGCGATCGTGGCGCTCTTCGCGGCGCAACCCGCCGCGGCACAATCCGGGGTGGGGCAGGCGTGCGGCGGCGCCGCCGGCCCGAATTGCTCCGTCGGCCTGTTCTGCGAGACCGAGCCCGGCCAGTGCAAGGAGGACGACCCGACGGGCAC
>JBFXEP010000180.1:0-6574 GCA_050179995.1 Hyphomicrobium sp. | reverse complement strand
CGACGCGCGAGCTTGCCGCGCAATGCGCACAGAGCTTCGAGAAGTACGGCGTCAATCACAAGCTCGACGTGGCGCTGCTCATCGGCGGCGTGTCGATGGACGATCAGGTGAAGAAGCTCGACCGCGGCGTCGACGTGCTGATCGCCACTCCGGGGCGGCTGCTCGATCACTTCGGCCGTGGCCGCATCATGCTGATGGGCGTCGAGATCCTCGTCATCGACGAGGCGGACCGCATGCTCGACATGGGCTTCATCCCCGACATCGAGAAGATCTGCAGCCTGCTGCCGCCGCGGCGCCAAACGCTGTTCTTCTCGGCCACCATGCCGCCCGAGATCACTCGACTCGTGAACCAGTTCCTGCGCGACCCCGAGCGCATCGAGGTGGCGAAGCCGGCGACGACCGCCAAGACCATTACGCAGAGCTTCCGCTACTGCCCGGACGGAGAGGACTGGGTCAAGCGCGAGGTGCTGCGCGACATGATCCGCGGCGCGGACGTCAGGAACGGCATCATCTTCTGCAACCGCAAGCGCGATGTGGCGATCCTTTTGAAGTCGCTCCTCAAGCACGGCTTCAATGCCGGCGCACTGCACGGCGACATGGACCAGAAGAGCCGCACGGAGACGCTCGACAAGTTCCGCTCGGGCGAGATCATGTTCCTGGCGGCGAGCGACGTGGCGGCGCGCGGCCTCGACATCCCGGACGTCTCGCACGTGTTCAACTTCGACCTGCCCTGGCAGTCGGACGACTACGTGCACCGCATCGGCCGCACGGGGCGCGCCGGGCGCGAGGGCACGGCGCAGTCGATCGTCACGCCCGAGGAGTTGAAATCGCTCAAGGACATCGAGAAGATGCTTGGCGAGCCCGTGGTGTGGATCGGGGAAGCTCCGACGGAGCAGGACTTCGCGGACTCCGGCAAGCGCCGGCGTGGACGCGGACGGGGTGCCCGGCCCGGCGCCCAACGCGAGAGCGGACGCGGCGAGCGCGGACACAGCGAACGGGGGCACGGTGATCGGGTGCGGGGCGAGCGCCGGCCCGGCGATCGCGCACCCGCGAGCGAAGCGCGTGCCGAGGCGCCGCGCGGCGAGGCCCGCAGATCGTCGGGAGGCAACCGCGACGAGCGGCGCCCGAGCCGCAATACAGAAGCACGCGAGGGCGAGCGCGGCGAGCGGCAGGCGCGCGACGCGTCACGCGGCCAGCGCCGGCCGGAGGGACGCCGCGAAGGCACCCCGCCGCAAGCGCAGCCGCATGCCAACGGAACGCATGCGGAGGCGCCTCCCCGGCCCGAAAGCCGCAACGAGCGACCTCAGGCTGATCGACCCCCGGCTGATCGACCCCAGGCTGATCGACCCCAGGCTCAGGCCCAGCCGCAGGCGGCGCGCAGCAGACCGCCGCGGAGCGCGGAGGCCGAGTCGCCCAAGGGCGGCGCGGTCGGCGCATTCGCCGGCAATGTGCCGGCGTTCCTCCGGCGCCCGGCGCGTCCGGTGAAGGCCGCCAACGAATAGCCGCTTCCTGTTGCAGGATGCGCTGTTGCGCTGCGACCAGCGCGCGGCGTTCGCGACGCCGCGAGCATTTCCTCGTGGCGCCCGCTCCACTTGCCGCAGGACAACAGCGCCGATCTCGCATGTGCCCGCGTTTCTGCGCCGTGCGTAGTGTCAAGTGAATCTCGCAGCGCAACATCAGGAAGCTGTGGATGGAGAAGGCCGCTGCCTAATTTTCGGGCGGGCGCGACGCTATGGTCCGTGCCAATCGGAGGCCACCCCATGCGTCATCACCGGCTCACTCCATCCCGCACACCGAGCGCCGAGGCGTCTCGAGCGAGTCCGTCGGGCTACGTCCCCTCGTCCGAGCTCATCGAGGCCGCTCAGCTGCGCCGCCTCGCCAGCACCGTGCTGTCAAAGTCTCCCGAGGATCTCGCCGCACTCGCGGAAACGAACCCCATGCTGGTCTGGGAGTGGCTCGACGCGTTCCGCAAGGAAAGGCTCGCGGCCCAGGCCGAGGCGCGCTATTGGTCGGCGGCCGTCGCGGCGCTCGCGACCGCCACACCGGAAGCGGTTCGCGTAGCCGCGGAATAGCCGTCGCGCCGTTTTTTTGGGGCGACGGCCCAGTCGACGACGCCCTCCATGCCGGACGCCGAGATCTACCGCCTCGATCAGCTCGCATCCGGGCCGGAGCGTGATCGCATTCTCGGCGAGATCGACGGCATCTTTTTCGAGTCGAGCGCCAGGCAATCGTTTGCGAGCGAAGCCCAGCGGGCGAAGTTCCGCGAGCGCTGGCTCGGGCGCTACCTCACGCATTTCCCGCACTTTGCCTTCGTGGCGCGCGCGCCGGCGGGGCGAATCGTCGGCTATGTCGTCGGCAGCGTCGGCGACCCGGCGCACGATCCCCTGTTCGCGGATCTGGCGTTCTTCCAGGGTTTCGGCGCGCTTACGGCGCGCTATCCCGCGCAATTGCACGTCAACCTCGATGCCGGCTGGCGCGGGCAGGGACTCGGCGCGCGTCTCGTCGAGACGTTCGCCGACGCTGCGCGCGTTGCCGGAGCGCCCGGCGTGCACGTCGTGACGGGGCGCGGCATGCGCAATGCCGGATTCTACGAACGCAACGGATTCGCCGAGCTCGGCGCCCTCGACGTGGACGGGCGCACGCTCGTGTTTCTCGGCCGCGCGCTCTGATTGCATCCACCACGCGGGGCAGAGACGCGCAGCGGCGAGAGCTGCCATTGGCCTACCCCCGCCTAGCGCGCATACTTCTCGCGATTCTTTCTCCGCCGAGGGTCGATGACCGACGCCACCTCGCCGCCGCCCGCTCGGCCGAACGGCGCCCACGCAAGCGGGTCTCGCGCGGTGGTG
This sequence comes from Hyphomicrobium sp., assembly GCA_050179995.1. Lineage (GTDB taxonomy): Bacteria > Pseudomonadota > Alphaproteobacteria > Rhizobiales > Hyphomicrobiaceae > Hyphomicrobium_C. The sequence continues at coordinate 3,728 of JBFXEP010000180.1, read as the reverse complement.
CTCGACGGTGTCGGGAAGTGGTTCGGCAGCTTCCACGTCCTGCGCGGCATCTCGCTCGAGGTGGCCGAGGGCGAGAAGGTCGTCGTGTGCGGTCCGTCAGGGTCGGGAAAATCGACGCTGATCCGCTGCATCAACGGGCTCGAGACGCACGACAAGGGACGCATCGTCGTCGATGGCACCGAGCTCACGCGCGACATCAGGGCGCTCGAGACCGTGCGCTCCGAGGTCGGCATGGTGTTCCAGAGCTTCAACCTCTTTCCGCACCTCACCGTGCTCGACAACCTCACGCTCGCGCCGCAATGGGTGCGCGGCGTGCCCAAGGCCGAATCGGAACGGGCGGCGCTGGCGCTGCTCGAGCGCGTACGCATCGCCGACCAGGCGCACAAGTATCCGGGGCAGCTCTCGGGCGGGCAGCAGCAGCGCGTCGCCATCGCGCGCGCGCTCGCCATGAAGCCGCGCATCATGCTTTTCGACGAGCCGACGAGCGCGCTCGATCCCGAGATGGTGAAGGAGGTTCTCGACGTGATGATCGCGCTCGCCAAGCAGGGTATGACCATGCTGGTCGTGACGCACGAGATGGGGTTTGCGCGCGCCGTGGCCGATCGTGTGGTGTTCATGGATCAGGGCGAGATCGTCGAGGCGGGGCCGCCGGAGGCGCTGTTCACGAGGCCTCGTCATGAGCGCACTCGGGCGTTCCTCTCGCAGATCCTCGGGCACTGAGATGGGAGATTGTTCCGGCAGGCATGTCGACTTCTCTCCGCCAGGGCGGGGTACATCCGCAATGCGGATGCGTGGCTGGGTCCCGGCCTCCGCCGGGATGACGATTCTACTTGCGTTCGCCTTACTCGCAGCTTCGCCCGCCCTCGCACAGTCGACGCTGGAGGTCGTGAAGAAGCGGGGCGAGGTGGTGTGCGGGGTCAACACGGGCCTCGCGGGCTTCAGCGCGCCGGATGACCGCGGCAACTGGGTCGGCATCGACGTCGATTTCTGCCGCGCGGTGGCAGCCGCGATCTTCGGCGACGGGCGCCGCGTGCGCTTCGTGCCGCTCAACGCCAAGGAGCGTTTCACCGCCCTGCAATCGCGCGAGGTCGACATCCTATCGCGCAACACGACCTGGACCATGAGCCGCGACACGTCGCTCGGGCTCAACTTCGCCGGCATCCTCTACTTCGACGGGCAGGCGTTCCTCACGCGGCGCGCGCTCGGTCTCAAGTCGGCGGAAGACCTCCGCGGCGCCAGCATCTGCGTGCAGAGCGGCACCACGAACGAGCTCAACCTCGCCGACTACTTCGGCACGCGCGGGCTCGACTACCGGCCCGTGGTCTACGAGCGGCTGGTCGAGGTGATCGGCGCCTATTCGAGCGGCCGGTGCGACGCCTTCACCACCGACAGCTCGCAGCTCATCGCCGAGCGCACGCGTCTAGCGGACACCGACCAGCACGTGATGCTGCCGGACCTCATCTCGAAGGAGCCGCTTGGCCCCGCCGTGCGGCAGGGCGATGCCGGGTGGTCCAACATCGTGCGCTGGACCTTGTTCGCGCTCGTCAATGCCGAGGAGCTCGGCGTGACGCAGGCCAACGTCGAGGAGAAGCGCAACTCCCCGAACCCCGAAATCCGCCGCCTGCTCGGCACGGAGGGCGAGTACGGCCGCGGGCTCGGGCTCGACGACGACTGGGTGGTGTCGATCGTGCGCGCGGTCGGCAACTACGGCGAGAGCTTCGAGCGCAACCTCGGGCAGGGCTCGCCGCTCAAAATCGCGCGAGGGCGCAACGCGCTGTGGAAGGACGGCGGGCTGATGTATGCCCCGCCGGTGCGCTGAGCGCATGGATCTCGGCGATCTCGAGCGCTGGCGCGAACGCAAGACCTGGGTGGACGCGGCCTACGATCCCGCCGTGCGGGGCTGGGTGCTGCAGGGGCTGCTGCTGCTCGGACTCGTGCTGCTCGCGACGCAGGTCGTGCTCAACACGGCCGCCAATCTCGAGAAGCAGAATATCGCATCGGGCTTCGACTTCCTGTCGCGCACGGCGGGGTTCGATGTCTCGCAGACGCTGGTCCCCTATTCGCGCAAGAGCAGCTACGGCGCGGCGTTCCTGGTCGGGCTCGTGAACACGCTGCTCGTCGCGACGCTCGGCATCGGGCTCGCGACCGTGCTCGGCTTCGCGCTCGGCATCGCGCGCGGCTCTCCCAACCGACTCGCGGCGAAGCTCGCGCTCGGCTACGTGGAGCTCGTCCGCAATGTGCCGCTGCTGCTGCAGCTCCTCGTCTGGTACGTCGCGGTGCTGCGCGCCTTGCCGCTGCCGCAGGATGCCGCCGCACTGCCCGGCGGGGCGCGCTTCGATACGCGCGGGCTGCATCTGCCGCGCCTCTGGATCGAGATCGGCAGCGCTTGGGTGGTGGTTGCGCTCCTGCTGGCGGGGCTCGCGGCGGCGTGGCTCTGGTGGCGCGGACGGGAGAGACGCCCGGTGCGGCGCGGGCAAAGCGATCCGCTGCGGCTCGCGGGCTCGGCCGCGATCCTCCTCCTCGTCACGCTCCTTCTCGTGATCGGCGCCGAGTTGCACATCGTTGCGCCGGCGCTCGGGCGCTTCAACTGGGAGGGCGGGGTCGACATCGAGCCCGAGTTCCTGGCGCTGCTGATCGGCCTGTCGACCTACACGGCGGCCTTCATTGCCGAGATCGTGCGCGCGGGGCTCGACGGCGTGCCGCAGGGGCAGTGGGAGGCGGCGCAGGCGCTCGGGCTAAGCCGGCGGCAGGCGCTGCGCTTCGTCATCCTGCCGCAGGCGCTCCGCATCATCATCCCGCCGCTCACCAACCAGTACCTGAACCTGACCAAGAACTCGTCGCTCGCGGTCGCCATCGGCTATCCGGATCTCGTGTCGGTGTTCTCGGGGACCGTGCTCAACCAGACGGGACAGGCGGTGGAGGTGATCCTCATCACGATGGCGGTCTACCTCGCGCTCAGCCTCGCGACGGCGCTGGCCATGAGCTGGTTCAATGCGCGCACGTCGTGGGCGGAGCGGTGAAGCGATGAGACAGCCTGTTCTCCCGGCACACATCGAGAGCGCGCTTGCCGATCGTCTTCGGGCAGCGCGCGACATGCTCTTCCCGACGCCAACCCAGTCGCTGGTCAGCGCCGTGCTCATCGTGCTTGCCGCGGCGGTCACGTACGCGTTCCTCGACTGGGCGATTTTCAAGGCGGTGTTCCGCGGCGACGACGGATCGGCATGCCGCGTGCCCGGCGCGGGAGCCTGCTGGCCCTTCATCTCGCACAAGCTCGCGCTGTTCCTCTACGGCCGCTATCCGGACGCCGAGCTCTGGCGCGTGCATCTGACTTATGCGCTTGCGCTCGCAGGTGTCGTGCCGCTGCTGTGGCCCGGCGCGCCGAGGAAGCGCGAACTCCTCGTCTATCTCCTGCTCGTGCTTCCGGTGCTGGCGTTCGTGCTGCTCGGCGGCGGTGTGCTCGGACTGCCGCTCGTCACCACGGACATGTGGGGCGGGTTGCTGCTGACGCTCGTCATCGCCAGCTTCGGCATCGCGGCGTCGTTCCCGCTCGGCGTGCTGCTCGCGCTCGCGCGGCGCTCTGAGCTGCCGCTCGCACGCTGGACGGCCATCGGGTACATCGAGCTGGTGCGCGGCGTGCCGCTGGTCACGGTGCTGTTCATGGCATCCGTCATGCTGCCGCTGTTTCTGCCGCCGGACGTGACGATCGACAAGCTGGTGCGGGCGCTCGT
>JBFXEP010000179.1:0-6586 GCA_050179995.1 Hyphomicrobium sp. | reverse complement strand
CGGGCTTCAGCTCCTTGGCCTTGGCGACGATCTCCTTCGCCTTGTTGGCTTCGGCGAGAAAGTCATCGACGGTCATGTTCGCCTTGGCGGGATAGGTGATGGCCAGGTCGATCGTCACCATCGGGACTTTGCCTTCACGCGGGGCTTGGGCCATGCGGCTCTCCTTCAGTAGCTGAGACGTTGCTTGATGTGAGGCTCGTTGTCGCGGAGCCATTCGAGGGAGCGCAACGCGGCTTCCATGCGCGCGGTGTGCAGGTCCGCCTCGCCCTGGCGCAGCGTCCCTTTGCGAACCAGCCTCGGGTACACGTTGTCGCGCTGCATCAGCTCGTACTTCACTTCCTCGATCTGCTGGTGGATCGAGAATCTCGGCTTCGGCTTGTCCGCCGGCGGCTTCTCGTCTTCTTCTGCTGGCATGGCCTGCTCCGGGGTGATGTCGCCGTTGTAGAGATCGACCGCCGCCTGCGCGTCCCGACACGGCTTCTCGTCGACGAAATAGGAGAGGCGCGGGTTCTCGCCTCGCATATGGGTGCGGTGGACCGTGATCCGCTCGAGGCCGACGACCTTGTAGATATTCACGAAGCTTCCGCGCGGGCTCATGTCGCAATGAGCGAAGAGCGCCGTGCGGTGCGTCTGCAGATGCTCGAGCGTCAGGCGTTCGGTCACCGCTCCCCCTCGCGCTTGGTAATGCACAAGGCGGACGGACCGTCCTGCGCGTAACGGCTGCACCAGCCGTCGAATTCTTCCTCCGACATAGCGTAGCGGCGGAGTGCTTCCTCGCGCGTCAGCAACCCACCTTGGACCGCAAGGACGAGGTTGGCTTTCCGATACTTCGACCAATGGATGCCGGGGCCAGGCGGAGGGAGATCGTTGAGGCAGAGCGGAACGCCGTCGAAGCCGCGCACGATGCGCGGAGGCGCGTCGTGCGACATGATGTTAGCGAGACGGGCTTCCGCTGCTGCGCTCATGCCGCGATCCCATCCGGGAACAGCTTGTCCTCGGCGCGGATGCGTCCTTGTGCCGGATAACTGGCAAAGCCCATGTCTTTGATTTTCACGATCGCCGACTTCACGGCATTGGTATTGATTGAGTAGTTGCAGGCGGTCGCCAGCTCCTCGCGGGTACAGTCGTTGGGCCAGATTGCCGTGAGATGCTCGAGCAGCTTATCGGTCGGTGGCCCGAGGATGGCGGTGATGCGCGCTATCCACTTCGCGATAAGGTGCCGGGCATAGGGCGGGTTGAGCCAGACGCGGAGATCTCCGGCGTCGGGATCGCGCCAGCTTTGGATCAGGCCGTTGTCGTGGATGGTGAAGACGCGGGCGGCGGTCGGGAACGGCTGCTCGATCGGTGCGCAAGGGTCGAGATCGAACGGACCGAGTGCATCGATGTAGAGCTTGGGCGTGAGCCAGTTGACGGAGCCGGTCATCGCTCGGCCACCTTTCCCGTCGGCACATGGATGACGAGGCCGTGCAGCGGGCAGGTGATGAAGCCAGCCTCATCCGGCTCCAGCGAGCCGAGTGGCGCTTTCCGATGCGGACAGATCAGCCCACCAGCTTTGTCGCGAGTGCATGATCGGCCGGCGTAATGCGCGCGCAGATGGTCGAGCGGTTCCGTTCTAACGTGAGGGGGCACAATGAACGAGAGCCGCGACCGCACACATTTCCGCAGGCGCATCGAGGATTGGCCCTCAATGTCCTTCATCCGATGCGCGGACCAGGAGTTGGGCGCATCGACAATGCCATGCAGAACATACGGATGCCGTTTAAGGGCAACTTCATCGGAACAACGCACGAAGCGGAAATCAACGTGATAGTGTTGGTAGGGAAAGTTGAAATGATCGGCGTCTTCGTGACGAGGGCCGATTACCGGCCAGTTGGCTTCCCGACCGAAATATTTGGCGCGCACGGTGCGGACAAGATAAAAGTGCCCGACGACCGGCGGCGACGTGAGAAGATCGACGCGCTGACTGGTCATGAGCGGTTCCTTTCGCGCAACCGATGCTCGAGCTTCGCCGCGGCCATAATCGTCGGCTTCAGCTCGGCCGGTGCCTCGTCGTAGCCGCGACCGCGCTTGCCATTGAGCCGCGGCAGAATTCCGCGCGGGATCAGCTCCCAATTGGACGGATCGGTATTGAGCCGGTTGCCGTCCTTGCACTTCAGCACCATGCCTTCCGGCACCGGGCCGTTCGCTTGTTCCCACGTCCACCGATGCTTATGGACGCGCCAGGTCGAGGCGCCGGTCCAAGGATTGCGTCGATCGGTGACGATCCAGACATAGCCGTCGTCGCCGATGGATTCGTGGCCCGCGCCCTTCGTGTTGTGTGGCGAGCGCCCCTTGCGAAACTGCGTTCGCGCCGACCCCGGATTGTTGCCGATCTTCTTGCCTTTGCTCCACGGCACCGAGCCTTTCGTGAATTGGCCGGTGCGTCCGGTCTTCCAGCCTTCCTTCTTCCTGAACTGATTGAGTGCGACTGCCGTGATGTCGACGCGATTGAACTTCGCGCAGAATTGCTTGTGATAGTCGCCGATCACCAGCGCACAATTGTCCCGCAGCCACGCAATCTCAGCGGCGGAATACTTGGTGTGCCGTCCCACCATTCGTCCGCGCGCCAGTTCGCGGCCAATCTTCCAGCCCTTGCGCTTGCGCAGCGCATGCAGGTTCGCTGCCGTTACGTCGGGGCGCCCAAATTCAAGGCGGAACGCCTGATGATAGTCGCTGATGACCATCAGCCTGTTGGCCTCGAGCCATCGCATTTCAGCGGTGGAATAGACGATGGCTTGGCCCTTGCTCACTGGCTTTTCTTCCCCTCGGCAGAGCCAGTAACGCGCTGTCGGCCTTCGAGGGCGAGGAGGTGCCCCATCGCGTCCGGGCCGGGCTTCTTGCCGTGGTCCGCCATGAACTTGGCAGCGGCGAGCTGCACGTTCGCGTTGCTGACGATCTTGTCCGCGACAGCGACCATCGCCGCGCCGCGCTTGATCTCGCGGTCGAGATCGTCGCCCTTGAGATGCTCGTCGTTGAGCCGCTCGAGCTGCTCGAACAGGTGATCGTTGAGATCGATGAGTTTGTTCTTCATCGCGTGTCCTGTGCTTTGGGGTCGCCAGCGAGCGTGACCAGACGCTCCACGTCGAAGTGCGGACCGAAGATTGCTGCGCCCTTGAATTTGAAGGTCTCGCGGGTCTCGTGTTCCACGGCGGTCAGCACGGCGAGGAACGCGGTCTGCACGATCTCGCTCTTGGTCATGTGCGCCGACAACTTCCACTTGCGACCGCGCCATCGCACCGGAGCGCCGGTGACGTTGCATTTCCCCTTTTGCTCCAGTTGGAGATACGGCGCGCAGCCAGTGCCTTCATCGCTCACGCGCACGAGGAAGCGCGTGTTCGGAAATTCGACATGGCTGAGGATGGCCTCGATCGCGGTGGGCGTCATCGCAGCACCACCGCGTTGCCGTTGGCGTCGATCGGCGCCGGCGCGCCGCTCGAGAAGATGAGCAGCACCACGATCGCGAGCGTTTCGACTCTGCGTCGGCGAGAGTCGAATCCCGCAGGCTTAGGACCGCTATTGGCCCTTCCAGAGTCGAATCGAGCGTTGTAAAATCTCGACAATCTCCGGCCTGTCACGCCGGAGGTCGCGGGTTCGAGCCCCGTCGCTCCCGCCATATTTTCAAGCACTTAGCACCCCCTTTTTTCCTCGATTCGACTCTTGGCCCTCGGGCGTTTCGACTCTGCGCCCGGCCAGCCCGGCGCGGACGGCGCGCGGAAAGGTCTCCTCGCGCGCGCGGTGCACTTGGCCGACCATAGGCGCCAGAAGCTTCTTGGGGACAACCCCGAACCTCATTTCGAGCCCTCCCGCGAGCCGCGGAGCCGGTTCCGGCCGACGGTGCGCGCGGCATCAGCCAGCCGCACCAGCGAGGCCGTGTGCGGCATGTAGGTGTCCTGCAGCGCCTTGTTCCGGTCGATCGAGTTGGCGAGCTTGCCGGCCAACGCCTTGAGATCGACCTCGCCGGCCGTCGCCTCGACGGTGCCGGAACGGCGGAAGTCCATGATCTGGCGGGTGTCGCCCGGAAATTCTGCCTCGCGCACGAGCCGGAAGTCCGCGGCGAGCTTGTCCTTCTGATAGGGCACGGGCGGTCGTGGCCTGCCACCCTTGCTGCCCGGCTCGCCGCCACGGGTGTGGAAGATCGGCGTGTCCGGGTGCAGCGTGAAGGGCAGCAGATCCACGTAGGCGAGCAGGAGGCGCGCGGTGCGCTTGCTGACCGTGCCGATGCCTGCTCGCCCGGTTTTCGTGCGCTCGAGCGCGAACAGCGGGCCGGCTGCGTCCGATTTGAGCTGCGCCGTCGTCAGGGTGCGCACGTCGACAGGCGACCATAGCGTGTCCCAAGCCACCGCAAGCGCGCCGGCGAGGCCGTGAAATCCCATGCGCCAGGCGCGCTTGACCAGGCGCACGGCCTCGCCCTCGAACCAGATCGCATTGCGCGGCTTCGGGGTTTTACGACGAACGCCTTGGGACGGGTCGCGATCCTTGTCGCAATAGTTCATCGACGCCAGCACCTGCCACAGCGCGCGCCAGATCTTCATCGCCCGGTGCGCCTCGCGGACGCCGACCAGCTCGAGCAGGGCGGCATACCACTGGTCGATAATCTCGAACGTGACCGTCTTCGGATCGACGTCGCCGAACATCGGCTCGATGTTCTTCCAGCCACGCTCCCAATCTTCGCGGGTGCGCGGCTTCTTGCCGGTGTTCCAAGTGTAGGTGCCCTTAAAGCGCGCGAAGCCTTCGCCGACGCTGCCTTGCGGGTAAACCTTCTCGATCTTCCCGAGCGGCTCGCCCGCGCGATGCCGGCGCCGGGCCTCCTTCCATTGCTCGTTGCAGCTCTTGGCCTTCGCCCAGGCGAGCGGCCCATCCTCGCCGCAATCGACCAGCTTGAAGCCGAGCTGCGCCATGAGCGACGGCTCGATCTTGCCGGTTTTCGGATTGCGGCGCGCGAGGCAGGGAGCCCAATAGCCCCACTTCTTGGCGTCGGCATGCGCCTGTCGCGTGACGTAGTAGGGGATTTTCACGCTACCCACCCTCGCGCATCCTCTGCAGCCGTTCCTGCGCGACATCTTTCGCGACTCGCGCGCCGGAGGAAGCGGTTGCAGAGGAGAATTGTGGATAACGGGCCGCGCGCCAGCGGTCGATCGCATCGAGATCGAAGTTTCCCGTGGTCGCGTCAGCAGGCGGAAACTGCCGTTTTTGCAGGTCGGGCAGCATCATCATGAACTGCGTCAGGGTCAGCCCGAGGCGCCGCGCCGCGAGCGCGGGCGGAACGTCACCACCGGGCGGAAGCCTGAAGCGCATGGGCATCACACGGGCTCCTTGACCGGAGCGCCGTCGAGAATTTTTCGGAATATGCTGATGTCGGTATCGGCTTCCTTCGGGCGATCGAGAAGTGGGCGGAACATGTTGTGCTGGAAAAAATGGTTTGGCGGAAACTCCGCCAACGAGATCAGCGGCACGCCGCAATGATTAGATGACGGAATGATCCCGGTGACCTTGTAGACGACCCCGTGCTTCGGGATATGCGGCGAGGGCTGGCGGGTATCCGCCAAAATCCATTTGCCTTCGTCAACCGCGATGCAAACCACCTTCTGTCCGACGACAAATTTGCACTCCATCATCGCCCCCGTTCTGCAGCTCGCGCGCGGGCGAGCTTCCGTTTCGCCTTGAGTTTCATGCGATCGCGCTGCTCGCGCCGCAGCCGACGCGCGCGCTCCCGATCGCGGAACTTCCGGGTGGAGAGCTGCTCGAGCTTCGCCCGCGCGGCTTGATGCCGGCCGGTCTTCTCGAGCTGTCGGGCTTCCCGAATGAGCCGGCGGTCTTTCGCATCGCGCGCCTTCACGCGCTTGTTGACGTCGGAGCCCGCCGAACCGGCGCCGGGCTTGCCGTTCGTCTTGACCGCGGCGCAGCTCGTGCGATCGCCGCGGCACAGCGCTTGGAACTGGTCGAGTGCATCGGAGGCCGTGAAATGGCGCTGGTCGATGTGGTCGAACTCGGCCGTGTCACGCGTGACAGGTTTGCCGCACTTGATGCCGAAGCCGGGCAGGCCGGGGCAGACGCCGCCCTGGCGGGCGATGATGACGTCCTTCTCGCAATCGGTGAGCTTGCGGCGGCGGGCCGTCATTTCAGCTTCATCGCCTCCGCTTGCTGCTCGAGCAGCGACGGGCCGGAGCCGTCCTGCATCAGCCGCTGCTCGTTGCGCTCCCACCGCTTCTCGCGGCAGTTCTCGCAAAGGATTGTCGTCTCATGCAGACGGCGCATATTGCCGGTTTCGACGAAACAACCCGGATCGTCGTCGCTGTCGATCGGCGCGTCGCAGTCTTCGCACGTCACCATGCTCATGGTCGTTCTCCTGAGCTTAAACCCTAGTTCCGTACCGGGATTCTTCGACGGCTTCCCGAAGGTCCAGCACGGTTGCATCATCGGGGCAGTTTTGCAGGAAGCGGAAAATCAAATGTGCAACCGCTTTCTCGCGAACCGTTGATGCCGTCGACGGCGGATCGAGTTTTAATCCGCGGTCATCGCCGCTGGCTGCGGTCGCCTCGATGATCTC
>JBFXEP010000178.1:0-6604 GCA_050179995.1 Hyphomicrobium sp. | reverse complement strand
CGGCTTCGATCCTGGCACGCGAGTTGCGTAGAACGGGCATGTCTTCGTTTGGTGCAGCCATGCAGCTCAATCCTAACCTTCGCGCACGAATTTCGGCCCTCGGCGAGCTCTCCCGTCCTTTGGGAGAGCACCGCGCCGCCGACCTCGCCCGCGCCCTCGCCAACGCCGTCGCCCTCGATGTCGCCCAGGGCCGCAATCCGGACGCCACCATCGACACGTGGATTCGCCGCCTCGCAGCCGAGATCACCGGCAAGGCCCCGCCGGCTGAGACTGCCACCCCGCACGCAAAGAGCGCCGGCACGCGCCGCGCCGCCGACGTCCTCCCCGAGGTCCACTGAGCTCCTTACGCCCCGTGCCGATCCGGGACGCACCACCCGTAAAATTTGAGCTAACTTGTCCGCCGACGTCTAAGCCGACCGAAAGTGCCCTACGTTACAAAGGATGAGACTGCCCCCGGGAGAGGGACAGCCAAGTACAGGGTCAGGGTCAGTTCAGATGTCAGAGAAGTCCAGCGAGAGCATGCTCCGCCAGCGCCGCGACAACATTCGCGAATGGCTGGAGGAGGAAGCTCCCTATACCGAGGTCGACCAGCGCCACCTAGACGCTCACACGCCCGAGCGCGCCTACTGGCATCACGGCTATCAGGCGGCCTTGACCGACATCCTCGCTATGTTCGCCCTTGAAGGCGAAAAAACCGACACCTCGGGCATTCCCAATTAGTGCCGGGCGAGCGGTCGGGGTGCATACGGTTCCCCGGCGGCTGGAAGTCGTGAAAGAGCTCGCACTCGGCGTGGAAAGCTCCTTCCCCGGTCGTCGAGCACCTGAACTTGAACAGATTGCCGGATCCGATGAGTTGCAAGAGCTTGTCTTTGATGTCCTGATCCGCACGCCCCACGTAATCGACGTAGAAGCGCCCATCCGGCCCCTTGTGGCCGAGCACGAAGGCCCCCGGCGCGACGCGCGGGATGCTCTTGGTGATGTCGTCGTAAGCGAGCCTGAAGGGCCCGAGAAGTCCTGTGCTTGCCATCGCTCTCGCCGCTCGTCTGACAGCCGATAGGAAAATCACGCTCATGGGCACACGCTTACACACGACGTTGGTTACGCGATCCTAAACATAGAGCCCGTCGGCACCCTTGCGCACGCCGCCGTTGCTCGCATCGTTATCGTCAGATGGGGGACGATATCCGGCTTGTCCACCCCCGTCCGCTCCGGACTGGCCCTGTCCGCCAGGCGCATTGCCGAAGTTCTGGCCGGCCTGTCCTGGCATCCCGCCCTGGGGCGCCGATGCCGACGACCCCACGGCTCCCCCAAGCATTCCCTGCGACCGGCCCCAATCGCTCTGCGCCGCGGTCGTGATGCTGTCGACCGAGTAGCCCGCGGCCGAGAGCGCCCCCACCAGCGCCTCGCGCTCCTTCTCGATGGCGACCAGCGTCTCGCGGCTCTGCGTCTCGAGGTGCACCGTGATGGCGTTGTCCTTGAGCGCGAGGCGCACCGTCACGCTGCCGAGGTTCGCCGGCTTGAGCTCGATGTTGAGCACCCTGAGCACGCCGTCGGACGACACATCCCCGAGCCCGTCCGCCTTGAGCTCGGCGCGGACTTCGCTGGCGATCTGCTGGCTCACCGGATCGTCGGCAAGACCGACTGTTTCGGTGGACGCCTCGGCGGTGCGCGCCGAGGCGGCGGCCAGAGCCGAAAGGAACGTCGAGGCGCCCTGCGGCTGCGATCCCGTGCCCGATCCGCTGCGCCCTTCCGGCGAGCCCCCGTTCTGTGCCGAAACGTCCTGCCCAGCGAGCGCGGAGCCCGCCTGGCCATCTGCCTCCGCCACTGCGGAGGCGACACGCGCCGACGCCCCGGCATCGCCCTTCGCGGCCGCTTCATCGGCCTCTGAGCCCGCGCGCGCGGCGCGTGCGGCGTTGGCGAGCAACAGCTCCGCCGCACTCTCCGTGTGTTGAGCGTCCGTCTTTCCTGCCGCCGAAAGCGCAACAAGGGCCTTCGCCACAGCCGTTTCCCTGGCGAGATGCGTCTCGCTGCCCGTGACGGCGTAGCTGACGTCCACGTCCACCGTATCGACGGGCACCTGCAGCTGCGCCTCGCCCTTTGCGGCGCCATCCAGGAGCGCGATCAGCTTGTCCGTATCCACGGTCTCGCCGCCGTCCGCGACCTGACCCGGCAGCCACAAGCTCTCTTGCGCCGCCTCCGCGGGAACGAGGCCGGCTGGCGTTGTCGAACCGGCCGTCACCTCGCCGTCAACCCCTGTTTGAAACCCGGCTGCGGCCCCACCGATGACCGCCAGCATCGCCGAGATGTCGATGACGCCCGCGCCGTCGTCACGCTGCGTGCGCCCGCCACCCTCGGCCGTCGCCTCCGCGTCACCGCCGTCATGCTCCATGCTGCGCTCGCCGTCGCGGCGCGCGCTCGTACGCTCGGACGCCATCGCGCCGCTGTCCTGCCCTTGCGCGTCGCTCGCGCGCGAGGCCTCGTCGAGCGCGTCGCCAAACGACGCATCCGATCGATCTGGCTGCGACCCGGTGCTCCCCTGCGAGCGTGAGCTCGCGGCCGGAGCCGGCAATCCTGACAGTACGGCCTGGGCGCTCACTGCGGTGGTCCTCCCAAGAGTGTATCGACTTGCGAAAGCAGCGCCTCGGCGCGCGAGACCGAGCCCGGCGCCTCGACCGGTTCCTCGATCTTTTGCGGGGGCGTCGGCCATTTTCCGACCGCACCAGCGACCGCGAGGGCCGCGCTGCGGATCTCCTCGTCCTGCTCCGAGATCTTGGCGGAGTCGACCTCGCCCAAGAGCGTCGCCGCCTGCTCGTACTCTTCGGAGGCCGCGAGCGCGGCACCCTCGAACAGCTTGGCGCGCTGCATGGAGCGACTATCGGCCGGGGCGAGCTCGCGCGCCTTCGCGGCCGCGAACCGCGCGACGTCGAGATTGCCGTCCTTCGTCGCCTCCTCCGCCATCGCCAGATAGAGACCGAGCCGCTCGGGTCCGGGCACGCGCGTGAGCTCCCGCTCCGTGCGCGACATCCATTCCTCCGCGCGTTTGAAGTTCTTGCGCGCGATGCCGGCGAAGAAGTGCCGGCGAAAGCTCTGCGCGAAGAGCGAGTTCGGGAAGCGCCGCGCATACTGGTTCGAGAGCACGTCGAAGCGCTCGACCTCGCCCTCCTTGGCGATGAGCAGGATCTCCTGGCGCAGCGCCGACTCCTCGATCAGCGTGCCCGGCGACAGGAGACGCGCCTGATCGAAGAACTGGATCGCCCTGATCGGGTCCTTCTTGGTGATGAGCGTGCCCTGGATCAGCGCGAAGATGCCGCCGAGAAGCGGATCGAGCGCGCGCGCGTCCACCTTCTGCATGAGGCCCATGGCGTCGACCACGCGGCCCTCGCCGTAGGCCAGAGCCGCCCGCAGCACGCGCCGCTCGACGAACTCCGACTTCGGCCGTCCGTTGATGATCCTGAGCACGGTGGGATTGCCGCCGCTCAACACGAAGAAGATCGCCGCGCGCACGTTGCGCACGTCGTCCCACACCGCGACCGGCAGGATGGGCAGAAGCGCGCCGAGCTCCTTCATCAGCGTGCGCTGGTGCTCGTGCGCTTCCGCGCTTCCGAGCGCGATCTCGTCCTGCACGGCGCGCAGGCGGCGCACGAGCACGAACGGCTGCTGGTCCGGATCGACCGCCGGCGCCTCCGGCCACAGCCGGACCGGTTCCGGCTCGCCGTCGCCCTCGCTGTCCGTCGACGCCTCGCCTTCGCCGTGAGCTGTGGGCGCCGCCTTTGCATCCTCGGCGTGTCCGTGCCCGTGGCCGGTGTCGGCGGCGGCCACGTTGATGACCGCCACGCCGTCGGCGAGCTCCCCGGCCGCCGCGCTCGAGACGCCTGCGGCCGCGGAGAGGAGGAGGAGGACGACAGTCCGCGTCAGGAGATGCATGCTCACGACGCCGGCCTCAGCATGATCTCGATGCGCCGGTTCTCGGCCGCATGCGGGTCGCCAGGAACCTTGAGGTCGCGGTCGGCGCGTCCCTCGATGCTCTGGAAGCGCTGCTCCGGGATGCCGCCGCGCGTCAGCATGTAGTAGGCCGCCTGCGCGCGCGCCATCGACAAGCGCCAGTTGTTGTTGCGCTCGGTGCGAAACTGGCGGGCATCGGTGTGCCCGCGCAGCACGATCTTGCCGTCGTAAGACCCGAGGATCCCCGCCACCTTCTCCATCACCACGACGGTCTCCGGCTTGGGCTCGGCCGACGAGATCTCGAACATGCCGAACTTGAAATCGTCCGTGAGGCTGATCAGCACACCCTCGTCGACCTTGCGCACCTCGATATGCGGCCGCTTGGCCGGCGCAATCTTCTCGAGCGCCTTCGCGATCTCGCTTTCGAGCGCGCTCGCTTGCTGGCTCGCTGGGTCCTTGTCTTTGTCCGCCGTGCTGGGCCCTTGCTCGGGCCCGGCCTGCTTCGGAACCGTAGCGTCGGGCGGGCCATCCGCCTCGATGTCCGGCTTGATCTCGAGCGGCTTGTCGACCCCGGGCGGCAGCGGCTGCGCGCCGGGCTCGCTGATCGTCAGCTGCTCATGCTCGCTCTGCGCCGACTTGGGTTCTCTTGTGTCGGGTGTCGGCGCACCGCCGAACGGCGAGAAGGGATTGCTGTAGGCATCGCCGCCCGCAAGCGTGTCGTCGCTCTTCGACACGTCGGCCGCCTGGTCCGATTGCGATTGCGCATCGACCTTCGCCGCGATCCGCGCCAGCACGCCGTAAGGATCGTTGAACAGCTCCTCCTCGGCCTTGAGCGCGGTGCCTTCCGTGAGTTCGCCGTCGCCGCCCGAGGGTCGCGTGGCGCCGAGGTGCTTGTCCTTGACCTCGGTCTGGACGAACGATCCCTTGGCCTGCTCTCCGCTCGATTCCGGCGCCTTCTGGTCGGTCTCCTTCTCCTCCTCGACGCCCTTGACGGTGGGCTTCTTGGAGTTGAGCTTCAGCGGATTGAAGTAGGTGGCGATCTGCTGGATCTTCTCCTTGTCGGAGACATTGAGCAGCCACATGACGAGAAAGAACGCCATCATCGCCGTCATGAGATCGGCGAAGGCGATCTTCCAGGCGCCGCCGTGATGTCCGTCGTCGCCCTCGCCGCCGCGCCGGCGGACGATGACGACCTCGTGCGGTGCCGTCGCATCGCCTTCCGCGCTCATGACGCCGCCCCTCTCATGACTTCTGCCCACACCCCGATGCGCGTCTCGAGGATCGTCTCGTCGGCGGTGACGGTGAGATCGGCGTTCTCCGACGTGACGAACGACACCGCCGGCTTGGCGCCGCCCAGGCCGGACTCGATGCTTTCGATCAGGTCCTGCGGACCCGAAACGGTGACCTTCGCGTAGTCGCCCTTGCTCAGCATGTCGGCAAGGATCTGCGTGAGCTCAGCCACCGCGTGCACGCGGATCTGCTCTTCGACGATCGGCCTCAGGATGCCGCCCACGGCCTCCGCCACGCGCCGCTCGATATCGTCGAGGTGCGTCGCGATCAATTGAGCGAGATGCGTGCCTTGCTCGCCGGCCCACCGCGCGCGCTCGGCCTGCACCTTCTGCTGAAACGATTGCGTGAGCGCGAGCACGCTCGACTTGTGCTCCTGCTGGATGGACGCACGCCCCTCCGCGAGCCCGCGCGCATGCGCCTCCTTGATCAAGGCGTCCGTATCCGAGCCGGCGGCGGCCCGCCCGCTGCTGCGCCGCGACGGCTCGCTGGAAAGCTCTGCGAGATACTGCGCGACGGGAAGCGCCGTCATGCCACGCGCTCCCGCATCCACTGCTTGAGGATGTTGGCGGCCTGCTCCTCATCGAGCTCGACCATCTGCTCGAGGCGGCGCTGCGAGAGCCGCAGCACGTCGTTGGTGATGTCCTCGATCAGGTTGGGCTCACGCTTGATGCCGAGCAGCTCGGCCGTCGCCGCCGACTCGATGGCCGCCTGATCGGCCTCATCGCTGGTCGCGAGCAGCGATCCCTCATCGGCAAGCACGCCTCCGCCGCCGGCCGCGAGCGCACCGCCCGCCAGCTGCTCCTCGCGCTGATCGAGCAGGAGCCGCGTCACCGGCCGGAGACCGAACGTGACGACGATGAACACCAGCCCGAGCACGGTCAGCGCCTTGATCAGGTTCGCCGCAAGGCCGATCAGCGGTCCCATGAGGTTCGCACTGTCGAAGCCGTCGCCCGCACCCTGGCCTTCCGCGAACTCGACCGCTTCCACGCTGATCTGATCGCCGCGCTTGGCATCGAATCCGGCGGACGTGCCGGCCAGCCGCTCGATCTCCTTCACCTTGGCTTGGATCGCCTCGGGCGTTGCCGTCTCGCCGAGAGTCTCAAGCAACCGCTTGCGATTGATCACCACGGCGATCGTCAGTCCCTCGATGCGGTAGCCCTCGCTGGTCGTCTGCACGACTTTCGAGTTGAGCTCGTAGTTCGACAGGTCCTCGCGCCGGTCGTTGGTGCGCTTGGTCTGGTCGCCACCGGCGCCGGTCGCTTCCTGGTCCGGCACGTTCTGCTCGACGCCGACCGGCGTGTGGCTCGCGCTGTTCTCCTGCCGCCCGGATTCCTTCACCACGCGCAGCGACCGTTCGACCTTGGAATCGGGA
>JBFXEP010000177.1:0-6659 GCA_050179995.1 Hyphomicrobium sp. | reverse complement strand
GCCACGTTCCCTTCACGCCCTCCGAGATGTTCTCGGTCGTCGCCGACGTCGAGCGCTATCCGGAGTTCGTTCCGCTCTGCGAGGCGCTGGTCGTCACGCGGCGCGAGGGGGGCGAGCGGGGGGATGAGCTCACGGCAACGATGACGGTCGGGTACAGGGCGATCACAGAGCGCTTCACGACGCATGTGGTGCTCGACCCTGCGGCGGGGCACATCCGCGTGCGCAACCTCGACGGGCCGTTCACGCGGCTCGAGAACGACTGGCGGTTCGTGGCATCCGGGGCGGGGTGCGATGTGCATTTCGCCATCGACTACGCGTTCCGCTCGGCGATGCTGCAGCTCATCGTGGGCGCGGCGTTCGACAAGGCCGTGCGCAGCTATACGGCGGCCTTCGAAGCCCGCGCCCGCGCGCTCTACGGCGCACGCAGCGGGGTGTGATCATATCTTCCTCTCCCGGGACGGGAGGGGATGCCCGTGGAGCCGAAGGACGACGGGCAGGTGAGGGACTTGTCGCGTGCACGACGGAAGCCCCTCATCCGCCCCTCCGGGGCACCTTCTCCCCAAGGGAGAAGGACGAGTACCGGGTCAGTTGATCGCCTTGTCGCGGTTGCGGGCGGTGGCGAGCCCGGTGGCGGTGTCGAGGCCTTTGACGCCGGCGAGCCTGGTGCCGTCGAGATCCGCGAGTGCGAGGTCGGCACCCGTGAGGTCGGCGTCCGTCAGGTCGGCGTGCGAGAGATCGGCGTTTTTCAGCACGGCACCCTTGAGGTTGGCTCCCCTCAGATTGGCGAAGCGCAGCGAGACGTGGCTGAGGTTGGCGCGCGTGAGGTCGGCGCCCGCGAGGTCGGCCGAGTCGAGGCGCGTGCGCCACAGGATCTCGATGAAGCCCGTGTCGCTGAAGGGGGCGAGCGTGATGCCCGACATGCGCGCGCCCGTGAAGCTGCCGCCGATGAACGCGCCGAACATGCGGGCGCCCGTGAGGTCGGCGCCGGTGAAGCTCGGCGTCTCGCCCTTGATGGTCTCGAGGGACGTGGTTGTCGTGGGGCGCAGGAGGCTCGCGCCGGCGAGGTTGGCGCGGTCGAAACGCGCGCCGATGGCGATGACGCGATCGAGCTTGGCCGCGCGCAGGTCGACATCGGAGAGGTCGGCGCCGGTGAGGTCGGCCCCGAACAGGTTGGCTTCCGCAAGCCGCGCCTTCTTGAAGCCGAGGCCGGCGAGGTCGAGGCCGGCGAGGTTGCGCTTGCTCATGTCGACGGGGGCGGCGTCGGTGGCGTGGTAGAGCGCTTCCGTTACCTGGCGGGCCGTCAAATCGGCTGCGGGGGCGGCGGACGCGGTTGCGAGGGCCGCTGCAAGAGCGACGGCGCGGAGGCGCAAATCGGCGGCGGGGACCATCGGAGCTCCTTCGACGGCGGGACTGGCAGCTCCGATGCTATACGCCGCGTGCGACGGCGTGGATGAATTTTCCGTGGGTTATGCCGCCAGGGCTTCGTCGATCATCTTCAGCGCCTCGCTGACGGTGGCGAGGCGGATGGCAGATCGGCCCGGGTCGCCGAAGTGGAACTCGCGGCTCGCCGCGGGTTTGCCGAGGGCGGCGAGACCGATGTGGACGAGGCCGACCGGCTTCTCCGGCGTCCCGCCGCCGGGCCCGGCGACGCCGGTCACGGCGACGGCGATGTCGGCGGCCGAGGCGCGCCGCGCGCCCGCCGCCATCGCAAGGGCGACCTCACGGCTCACGGCGCCGTGCCGGCGCAGGAGGTCGTAGTCGACGCCGAGGCAGCCGATCTTGGCGGCGTTGGAGTAGGTGACGAAGCCGCGCTCGAAGACATCGGAGGCGCCGGCGATCTCGGTCACCAGCGCGGCGATGAGGCCGCCGGTGCAGCTCTCGGCGGTGGCGAGCATCCAGCCGCGGGTACGGAGTGCGGCAATCAGGCGGTCCGCGTGGGCGATGAGCTCGGGCGTGAACATGGGCGGTCTCCGGGTGCGCTGGGCAAGGCGGGGACCAGCGCAATAGCTTTCTACACTGCGCGATGCAGTGCAGTGCCCCCTCACCCTAACCCCCTCCCCGTCCATGCGGAGCATGGCTTCGCCATGACGGGAGAGGGAATTTTGGCTCCCCTATGCGCGTGCAGGATTTAGCCGCTCCCCTGGAGGCTTTCCGCTTTTCATGGAATTGCGGAAAGCCTCTAGGTCCTTGTCTTGTCGTGCTTCTTATCGGACTTGGTTGCTCGCATGGCTTCGCCATGACCGGTTCCCATCCCCGGATCAAGTCCGAGGACATGCCTTTCCGGAAGCACTCTTGGGGAGAGGCCGGAAGCGATTGCAAATCGCTTCCCGGTGAGGGGGTGGGCGGCATGCGCCGAAGCGGCCCGCGCTCCAAAGACAAGAGGCGCTCCTCGCGGAGCGCCTCGAAGGTCCATGCGATGCTGGCCGGGGTCAGTCGGCGATCAGCTTCTCGGCGAGACGCAGGAGGTCGTCGAGCTTGGCGCGGGTCTCGACGCCCATCATGCCGATGGTGCGCCCCTGGGCAGCCTGCCACACCGGATAAGCCTCCTTCAGAACCGACTGCCCCTTGGTGGTGAGGTGCAGGCCGCGGCCGCGGCGGCCGGCGGGCGGGTCCATGATGATCATGCCGAGCGCGAGGAGGCGCTTCAGGTTGCGCGACAGCGTCGACTTCTCGATGTCGAGCTCGTGGCCGATCTCGACGGCGGTGATGCCGTCGCGGGAGGCGAGCTGGGCGAGCAGCGTGTACTGGCTCGCGGTGATGCCGAGCGGGCGCATCGCATCGTCGTAGAGGCGCGTGATGATGCGCGACAGCTGGCGCACGCGGGTGGCGAGGCAGGTCGCCGACGTGGTTTCGGCGATGTCCGTGATGTTGGTGCTGCCGGTGTCGCCGGTCTGAGGACGCTCGAGCGTGTGAGTCATCAGGGTCATGGAGTTGGCTCCCCGGGAATCGCTGTTGGTCATACAACCACCTTTGAGCCGTGATGCCGCGATTCTGGCGGGGGGGTCAACGCAGGGCTGACCCCTAGGCCAGGAATCCGTGGGCAAACGTCAGGCGGGGAGCTCAACGGTTGCGGTGGCCAGGGCGGCGAGGCCCTCCCCGCGCCCGGTAAAGCCGAGGCGCTCCGTGGTCGTGGCTTTGATGGCGACGCGCTCGACCGAGATGGCGAGCATGGCGGCCACGGCCGTCCGCATAGCCTCGCGGTAGGGTCCGATGCGGGGGACCTCGCAGAGGATGGTCAGGTCGACGTTGACGATGCGGCCGCCGCGCGCGGCGACGCGGCGGGCGGCATCCTCGACGAACAGGCGCGACGGTGCGCCCTTCCAGGCCGGATCGGAGGGCGGGAAGTGCTGGCCGATGTCGCCGTCGCCGATGGCGCCGAGCAGCGCGTCGGTCAGCGCGTGCAGCGGGGCGTCGGCGTCCGAGTGGCCGTCGAGGCGGTGATCGTGGGCAATGCGCACGCCGGCGAGCCACACGTGATCGCCCGGGCAGAAGGCGTGCACGTCGAAGCCGGTGCCGGTGCGCGTTTCGAGGGCGGGGTGCGCGGCTCCGATTAGGCGCTCGGCCATGGCCATATCCTCCGCGGTGGTGATCTTGAAGTTTGCGGACGATCCCGGGACGAGGGCGACGTCGAGGCCGGCCCATTCGGCGATGGATGCGTCGTCGGTGAAGCCGGCGCGGCCCTCGGCGGCGACGCGGCGGTGGGCGGCGAGGATCGGCGCCAAGCGAAATCCCTGCGGAGTCTGGGCTTTCCACAAACCGTCGCGGGGGAGGGTAGCGGCGATGCGCCCCGTGCCCGTGTCGCGCTTCAGCGTATCGGCGAGGGGTTCGGCGGCGATGGCGCCGTCGTGCTCGGCCAGGGCCGCGAGCACGCGCGCGACGATGGCGGGCGTGACGAGGGGGCGGGCCGCGTCGTGGATCAGGACGCAGTCCGGCGCGGCCTGCGCGAGGCTTTCGAGGCCGGCCAGGACCGACTGCTGGCGGGTGGCGCCGCCGAGCACCGGGGCGGTGAGCTTCGGGAAACTCTCCCCGACGGCGGCGGCGTAGAGGTCGCGGTCATCGGCATGGATGACGACTGTTATATTGGCGATGGCGGGGCACGCCGCGAAGGCCTCGATACTGTGACGGAGCACAGGGCGCCCGGCGAGCGGCGCATACTGCTTGGGCGCCAACCCCTCGCGACCGGCGCGCGCTCCGCGTCCCGCGGCGACGATCAATGCGACTGCTTTCACGGTTCGTGGTCCGGCATCCCGTTGATTTCCGATCGGACTTAGCCCGGGGCGCGGCAAAAGGGCAATCGTACAACAGTGCTTCGCACTTGCGTAACACAACGAGGGGGACTATCGTGCCTAAATCCGAGGCACAAAGATTACATGCTCAACAATTAATCACGCGGAGGGGGACCTGAGCCGTTGGTTCAACTCAAAGTAGGCCCGCAACGACTTGAGAATCCGGTGTTTCTTGCGCCCATGACGGGCGTGAGCGACCTGCCGTTTCGCCGCGTGGCTCACGACTGCGGGGCGGGTCTCGTCGTGTCCGAGATGGTTGCCAGCGCCGAGCTCGTAAGGAACCGGGCGGACGTCGTGCGCCGCGCCGAGGGCCAGGGACTCACGCCCTTTGTCGTACAACTCGTGGGCGCCGAGGCGCCCTGGATGGCCGAGGGCGCGCGCATCGCGGAAGCCAAAGGCGCCGACATCATCGACATCAACATGGGCTGCCCGGCGCGCGAGGTGACGGGCAAGGCCTCCGGCTCGGCGCTGATGCGCAATCTCGATCAGGCGCTCAAGCTGATCGAGGCCGTGGCCGGCGCCGTGCAGGTTCCCGTGACGCTCAAGATGCGGCTCGGCTGGGACGAGCGCTCGCGCAACGCGCCGGAGCTCGCGCGCCGCGCCGAGGAGGCCGGCATCCAGCTCATCACCGTGCATGGACGCACACGGGCACAGTTCTTCAAAGGGCAGGCAGACTGGCTCGCCGTTCGTGCCGTGAAGGAAGCGGTGCGGATTCCGGTCATCGTCAACGGCGACATCGGGACCGAAGCGGATGCGCGCACGGCGCTCGCCGCGTCGGGGGCCGACGGCGTAATGATCGGACGGGCAGCCTATGGCGCACCATGGCTGCTCGGGCGGATTGCTGCCGGCTTGCGCGGCGACGCCAGGGCTGCCGCGGGGCCTTCGCTCGGTGAGCAGGCGCGTATCGCGCGTTGGCATGTGGAGGCCATGCTCGCCCACTACGGCGACTTTCTCGGCCTGCGCAACGCACGCAAGCACATCGGCTGGTATCTGGCGACGAGCGGGCTCAGGCAAGGCTCGCTCAAGGCCTGGCGCCAGCGGCTCTGCACGGAGGAGGACCCGCGCCGCGCGCTCGCGCTCCTCGCCGACTTCTACGGGGACGCGCCGTGCCGCGAGGTGCTGGCGCAGGACATGCTGGAGAAAGCCGCGTGAGTAAGAGAGCTGCCGAGCGTTCGATCCCGCTGCACAGGCTGGTGGTCGATTTCGACCTCCTGCTGGCGGCGCTGCCGCACCCGATCCTGGTCATCGGCGACGACAACGAGATCGTCTACGGCAATGCGGCGGCGGAATCCTTCCTGTCGACCAGCGCCACCATGCTGACGCGCCTCAAGCTCGACGACGTGGTGGCGTTCGGCTGCCCGCTGCTGGCGCTCGTCACGCAGGTGCGCGAGAACGGGTCGACGGTCAACGAGTACGGCATCGAGATGGCGAGCCCCAAGTTCGCCAACCCGAAGCTGGTCGACGTCTATGCCGGGCCGATGAGCGAGGGCCTGTCGCTGATCGTCGTCATGCTGCAGCAACGCACCATGGCGCAGATGATCGAGCGCCAGCTCACGCACCGGGCGGCGGCGCGCTCCGTCTCCGGCATGGCGGCGGTGCTCGCGCACGAGATCAAGAACCCGCTCTCCGGCATCAAGGGCGCCGCGCAGCTCCTCGAGCAGAACCTCTCCGACGAGGACCGCGTGCTCTCTCAGCTCATCTGCTCCGAGACCGAGCGCATCCGCAATCTCGTGAACCGCATGGAGGTGTTCGGCGACGAGCGCCCGCTCAGCAAGGAACCGGTCAACATCCACGACGTGCTGAGCCACGTGCGCAAACTTGCGGAAACAGGCTTTGCGCGCGGCGTGCGCATCGTCGAGGACTACGATCCCTCGCTGCCGCCCATCCCGGGCAATCGCGACAAGCTCGTGCAGGCGTTCCTTAACCTGATCAAGAACGCCGCGGAAGCCATCGGCGACGACGAGGACGGGCAGGGGCGCATTGTCATGCAGACCTCGTTCCGGCCGGGCGTGCGCCTCTCGGTGCCGGGCGCGGAGGCGCGCGTGACGGTGCCGCTCATGATCCAGATCGAGGACAACGGCGCGGGCGTGCCCGATCACCTGAAACCGCACCTGTTCGATCCCTTCGTCACCACCAAGCACAACGGCACCGGCCTCGGGCTGGCGCTGGTCGCCAAGATCATCGGCGATCACGGCGGCATCATCGAGTGCGACAGCGAATCCGAGCGGACCGTGTTTCGCGTTCTTCTCCCCATGCAAGACCGCAGCTCCAAGTCCGGTGCGTTACGGCCGGTGCCCGCCAGCGACAGGAGGCGATAGCCGATGGCCCGTGGCACGATCCTCATTGCCGACGACGATACGGCGATCCGCACGG
>JBFXEP010000176.1:0-6680 GCA_050179995.1 Hyphomicrobium sp. | reverse complement strand
TTGGAATCCCCCATAATTTTACCCCGCCTTACTTGGTCCACGTTGAACTCTTGTGTGTCTTTTCAACACGCCCCCAGTCTCTGCCCTCACATCGACGGGTCTGTGTTTTCGAAGACAGCCGGAGAATACCACCTCGGGTGCCCGAGGCTAGCCCCTCGTCCCTCGGGGGCCCTGGCCGAGACGCCTCGAGCAGGGCATGTCCACATGAGAGAGGGTATCCAACCGCCTGACGCCATTTACCATTTCTTAGTATTCCAATCGGCCAGAAATTTTCTTCGATGCTCATGCCGCGGACTAATCCTTGGCCTCGAGCAACCTCCGATCCGGACCGAAATCCGGCTTTCGCCGTCACGTGATTCGCTCCAGCGAAAACGCCGTACGAAGGGCATTCGGCGGCGCGTCGGAGGCGGATTGATGGCCGTGCGGACGATCATCTGAGGGCTGGGGATAACTCTCGCCGCGCCGCGCCGGTCTTGAAATCCGAATGATCCCACCAACTTGCACACCTGTGCTGCCGGTGTTCACGCTATGTCTTCGTGACTATTCTGCAACAATAGGACTACGACATGCGCTTCCTCCATAGCATGGTCCGCGTGCGGGACCTCGAAGCGAGCCTCGCCTTCTACTCAGGTCTGCTCGGACTGGTAGAAACGCGCCGCGTGGACAATCGCGCCGGGCGCTTCACCCTCGTCTTTCTGGCTGCGCCCCTCGACCAGGCGCGGGCGGCTGAGGCGTGGTCGCCGCTGCTCGAGCTCACCTACAACTGGGACCCCGAGGATTATGGATCGGCCCGCAATTTCGGGCATCTCGCGTTCGAGGTGGAGGACATCTATGCGACCTGCGCGAAGCTCGCGGCCGGTGGGGTGACGATCCTGAGGCCGCCGCGGGACGGGCGCATGGCGTTCGTCCGCTCGCCGGACCTCATCTCCATCGAGCTCCTGCAGAAAGGCGCGGCGCTGCCCCAGGCCGAGCCGTGGGTATCGATGCCCAATTCGGGCACATGGTGACGGGCGAGCGCCCCGGTAAAGGCACGTACGCACGCGGGCTCTCCCGCTCTGCAACAAATCGTTTCGCTCTGGGCGAAATTAGAACAACATTTCCCTACGACCACTATGTTGGAATGCGATCCTATTTTTATTTCGGGCTATCCCTTTATCTAAGAACGCCATTTCACTACGTTGCGCGCAGCGGAGGATTTCCATGGCCAAGGCACAAGTTCGGGCACGCTCCGGCAGCACCCCCGGGGCGGCGAAGCGTTCCAGTCGCTCGAAGGCGCCCAGCGGCGAGGCGCTGGCCCAACACCTGGATGCGACGCTCTCCGGGATCGACAGCCTCGAGGCGCGGCTCGAGGCCATTCACGCCGCCATTCCGGGACGCATCACCTTTTCCACGAGCCTCGGGCTCGAGGATCAGGCGGTCCTGCACGCCGTTGCCGCCACGGGGCGCGCGTTCGACGTGTTCACGCTCGACACGGGCCGGCATTTCCCCGAGACGCTCGAGACGCTGGAAGCCAGCGAGCTGCGCTACGCGCCGCTCAAGATCCGTGTCGTGTTCCCCGATGCGGCGGACGTGGAGATGCTGGTTGCGCGCGACGGCATCATGGGCTTCCGCCAGTCGATCGAGGCACGCAAGGCGTGCTGCGACGTGCGCAAGGTGCGCCCATTGAACAAAGCGCTGGCCGGCGCGGCCGGCTGGATCACGGGGCTTCGCCGCGATCAGTCTGCCGGGCGCGCGCACGTGCCGTTCGCCGCCTGGGACGGCGAGCACAAGCTCGTCAAGCTGAACCCGATCGCGGACTGGAGCCTCGAAAAGCTCGAAGCCTATATCGCCGACAACGCCATCCCGGTGAACGCACTCCACGCGCGCGGCTTTCCCTCCATCGGCTGCCAGCCGTGCACGCGTGCCATCCGCCCCGGCGAGGACATCCGCGCGGGCCGCTGGTGGTGGGAGAACGAGGACGGCAAGGAATGCGGGCTGCACAACCGCCCGAAGCCGAAAGAGGCCCACGCATGACGCAGTCCATTTCGCACCTCGACCTCCTGGAAGCCGAGAGCATCCACATCTTCCGCGAGGCGGCGGCGCAGTTTCGCAAGCCCGTGCTGCTCTACTCGATCGGCAAGGACTCGACCGTCCTCCTGCATCTTGCGCGCAAGGCGTTCTGGCCGGGCAAGCTGCCGTTTCCGGTGCTGCACATCGACACCGGCTGGAAGTTCCGCGACATGATTTCGTTTCGCGACAAGACGGCGCGCGACTTCGACCTCGACCTCATCGTGCACACCAACGAGGAAGGGGCGGCGCGCGGCATCAACCCGATCGACTACGCGCCCTCCGTCTACACCGACGTCATGAAGACGGTGCCGCTCAAGCAGGCCCTCGACAAATATGCGTTCGACGCGGCCTTCGGCGGCGCGCGCCGAGACGAGGAGGCGAGCCGCGCCAAGGAGCGCGTGTTCTCGTTCCGCGCCGAGGGCCATCGCTGGGATCCGCGCCGGCAGCGGCCCGAGATGTGGCGGCTCTTGAACGGCCGGCTCGGCCCCGGCGAGACCGTGCGCGTTTTCCCGCTCTCGAACTGGACCGAGCGCGACGTGTGGCGCTACATCCTGCGCGAGAAGCTCGACGTGGTGCCGCTCTACTTCGCCGCCCTCCGCCCGACGGTGCTGCGCAACGGCCAGATCCTCATGCGCGACGACGACAGGCTGACGCTGAAGCCCGGCGAGGAGGTCGTGGACCGGCGCGTGCGTTTCCGCACGCTCGGCTGCTACCCGCTGACGGCGGCGGTCGAGTCGGATGCCACCGACATCGAGAGCGTGGTCGCCGAGACACTCGGCGCGCGCACGTCCGAGCGGCAGGGCCGCCTCATCGATCACGATCAGGCCGGCGCCATGGAGAAGAAAAAGCAGGAAGGGTACTTCTAGGATGTCCGCCCCCACCGCCCTTTCCAAAGACAAGAAGGCCGCCGCGCTCAAGGTGGTCGCCGAGCTGGGCGTCGCCACCGGTGAGAGCGCCGCCGACACGCACGTCTCGGCCGAGATCGAGAAGATCGCGCCCGAGCTCTCGGGCATGCTGCGCGTCTTGACCTGCGGCTCGGTCGACGACGGCAAGTCGACGCTGATCGGGCGCCTGCTCTGGGACGCGACCGACCTCTACGACGACCAGCGCGAGACGCTACGCCGCGGCAAGACGGTCGACGGCGGCAACCCGGATTTCAGCCTGCTCATGGACGGGCTCGTCGCCGAGCGCGAGCAGGGCATCACCATCGACATCGCGTGGCGCTACTTCGACACGGCGACGCGCCGCATCGTCGTCATCGACAGCCCGGGCCACGAGCAGTACACGCGCAACATGGCGTCGGGCGCCTCGCACGCCGACGTCGCCATCCTGCTCGTGGACGCACGCCACGGCATCAAGAGGCAGACGCGCCGGCACGCGGCGATCCTCGACCTCGTCGGCGTGAAGCGCGTCATTCTGGTCGTCAACAAGATGGATCTCGTCGACTGGTCGGAGTCGATCTTCCGCAAGATCGAAACCGATTTCGAGACCTTCTCGTGGCGCTTCGGCTTCTGGGAGGCGAAGGCGATCCCGACCGCGGCCGTCTCCGGCGACAACGTTGCCGCCGCGTCGAAGAACATGCCCTGGTATCCGGGCCCGACGCTGCTCGAGTATCTCGAAAGCCTGCCCTCCCGCGTCACGGAGCCCACGGGGCCGTTCCGCTTCCCGGTGCAGACCGTGCTGCGCGATAGCCGCAACGACTTCCGCGGCCTTGCGGGAACCGTGAGCGGCGGCAGCGTGCGCGTCGGCGAGACGGTGGTCGACGCGCTCTCGAAACGCAGCGCCAAGGTGCTTCGCATCGCCACCATGGACGGCGATCTCGATCAGGCCTCGCAGGGGCAGGCGGTCGCCATCCAGCTCGACACCGACATCGACGTGGCGCGCGGCTCGGTGCTCTCCAAGGCGGACACGCGCCCCGTGACGGCGCGCGTGCTCGAAGCGCGCATGGTGTGGCTCAGCGAGACGGCCTACGATCCGCGCGGCTCGTATCTGCTGCGCACGGCGACGGACCTCGCGCCCGTCTCCACGCTCAAGATCCGCTCGCTCCTCGACCTCGAGACGCTGGAAGCGCATCCGTCGGATGCTTGCTCGACCAACGACATCGCCATCGGCGACATCGCGCTCGGGCGTCCGGCGGCGGTCGACACGTTCGGCGATGCGCCGGAAACGGGAAGCTTCATGCTGGTCGACGCCATCACGGGTGCTTCGATCGCGGGCGGCGTCATCAGCGCGGCAAGGTCGGAAGCGGCGGCGGCTGACGAGAACAGTTTCGTCTTGACGCGGGCCATGCTCGAGCGCGGCCTCAACGCCGACCTCCGCGACAAGCCGCAGACGGAAGCGGAGTTCCGCCGGCGTGCGAACGAGGTTGCGCTGATCCTGCGAGCAGCCGGAATTAACGTCGAAATCGAGAGCGCTCCCGACTATTCGATCTAGCGCATTCCTGCTATCGATTTGCGGCAATAACGGAGACGCCGCCCAGCATCATGGATGAGATCGCTCTCTACGTCGTCATCGGCTTCGTGGCCCAGATGATCGACGGGGCCATCGGTATGGCCTACGGAGTAACCGCCACCTCGGTTCTGTTGAGCACGGGCGTGCCGCCGGCCACGGCGAGCGCGTGCGTGCATGCGGCCGAAACCTTCACCACAGGGGCCTCGGGCCTCGCACACTGGAAGCTCGGCAACGTCGACCGCCAGCTCCTGTGGCGGCTCGCGCTTCCGGGTGCCATCGGTGGCGCCATCGGCGCCTATGCGCTCTCCGAGCTCGATGGCGACATGCTGAAACCCTACATAAGCGCCTACCTCCTGCTGCTCGGCCTCGTCATCATCTGGAAGGCGCTCGCCAAGCGGCCGCTCGACGCGCCTCAGCCGCGCTCGGTGGCGCCGCTCGGCTTCTTCGGCGGACTTCTGGACGCCATCGGCGGCGGCGGATGGGGGCCGATCGTGACCTCGAGCCTGCTCGGGCAGGGCGCCACGCCGCGCTACGCCATCGGCTCGGTCAATCTCGCGGAGTTCTTCGTCACGCTGACGATCTCGGCGACATTCCTCATCACCGTCGGGCTCAGCCTCTGGCCGATCATCACCGGTCTCATCATCGGCGGCGTGATCGCCGCGCCGTTCGCCGCGCTCGCGGCCAAGCACGTGCCGGCCAAGATGCTGATGCTGGCGGTCGGATGCGTGGTGATCGGTCTCAGCGTCAACACGCTGCTCAAAGCGTTGCGGTAGCCCGCCGATGATCGACACATCCCTCCTCTCCTCGTGGCCCTTGATCGCGTGTGGCGGATTCGTGGTCGGCTTTCTCGTCGGCATGACGGGGGTCGGCGCGGGCTCGCTGATGACGCCGTTCCTCATCACGCAAGTCGGCGTACAGCCGGCGCTCGCTGTCGGGACGGATCTCCTGTTCGCGTCGATCACGAAGGCTTCGGCGGCGGCGCCGCATCACAGCTTCGGCAACGTCAACTGGCGCATCGTGCGCTGGCTCGCGGCGGGCAGCGTGCCGGGGTCGGTCGCCATGCTGATGCTGATCGAGTGGCTCGAGCCGGATCTCGCGACCATGGCGCACGTGATCAAGAGTGCGCTGGTCGCAGCCCTCGTGCTGAGCTCGGTCGCGATCCTCGTCTATCCGCTGATCGTGCCGGCCAGGGGCGCCGAGCTCACGGAGGCCGGCGCGCAGCAGCCTGTGCGGCCACTGCCGACGATGCTGCTCGGCTTGCTTCTCGGCTCCATCGTGACGCTGACGTCGGTCGGCGCCGGCGCCATCGGCGTCGTGGTGCTGACGCTGCTCTATCCCTCGCTGCGGCCGCGCCACCTGATCGGCACCGACATCGTGCATGCGGTGCCGCTGACGCTGGTCTCGGGGCTCGGGCATCTCGGCATGGGGAACACGAACCTGACGCTGCTCGTGCTGCTGCTCGTGGGATCGCTGCCCGGCATCGCCATCGGCTCGCGCCTCACCGGGCGGCTGCCCGACCGCTTCCTGCGCGCCTCGCTGGCGGCGATCCTGGTGTTTGCGGCCTATCAGCTGTGGGCGAAGATCTGATGTGTCCCCTCTCCCCGTGAGAACGGGGAGAGGGGGATCAGGCCAGCGTGATGTCGCTGTGGAAGGTGTTGCCGCCGAGGGTGGGCTTTACGGCGCCGATGCGGATCACGAAATCGCCGAAGCGCTCGCCCTCCTCGCGCTCCCTGGCATAGCGGATCAGGAGCGGCTCGACGAGCTCGACGATGCGCGCCTTGCCGACGTCCTGCGCGAAGAGCTTGTTCAAGCGCGTCCCGTCGAAGGCGGCGCCGAGATAGAGGTTGTAGAGCCCGGGCGAGCGGCCGACGAGGCCGATCTCGGCGAGGTAGGGGCGGCCGCAGCCGTTCGGACAGCCGGTCATGCGGATGACGATGTCGTCGTTGCGCAAGCCAGCCTTGTCGAGACTCTCCTCGATGGCGGTGATCAGCTCGGGCAGGAAGCGCTCGCTCTCGGCCAGCGCCAGGCCGCAGGTCGGCAGCGCGACGCAGGAGATCGAGTTGCGGCGCAGGCCCGATGACGTGGCGATGGCGATGCCGTGCTTATTGAGGGTGGCCTCGACCTTGCCCTTCTGCTTGGCGCCGACGTTGCAGATGATGAGGTTCTGGTTGCCGGTGACG
>JBFXEP010000175.1:0-6688 GCA_050179995.1 Hyphomicrobium sp. | reverse complement strand
CCCGCGGGTATCAGCAGAGTTTACCGCTCGTGCCCAACCACACGCGAAAGTGGCGGAATTGGCAGACGCGCAGGATTCAGGATCCTGTGGGGTAAAACCCGTGGGGGTTCAAGTCCCCCCTTTCGCATTCAGCACTTACGGCGATCCGGCATCGGCACTCCCGACGAAGTGTCCAGAAAGTGTCCACCGCCCGTCCGAGGTGACCTGTGACCCCACGCCGAAGCGATTCGGCGCGCCGCGGCTGCTCTGGTCGCCAGGGGACAGCGAGAGTTGACGCGGAGGAACATCCAGCAGGAGCTCGGCCTGCCGCCAGCGGAATGGGCGAGCGGCTACACGGCCATCTTCCAGGGCATGCGCGATGACCATCCTGGCCGCGCGCCGCAGGTGGGCAAGCGCTTTGAAGGCGCGTTTCACCGGATCGAGCGCGGTCGCTACGCGCTGACCGCTCGCGGCCAACGCGCGGCGCGCGCCTGCCGCCTGCCAATCGGACGGCGGCGGACAATCGCCATGAGAGCCTGTCGGTCGGCTCCAACTCCGCGGCCAGGGAGGCCTTCGCCAGGTAGTCATCTATCTGGGCGAGGACGGCTACTGGATTGCCGAGTGTCCCAGCCTGCCGGGCTGCATCAGCCAGGGCCGACGAAGACGGAAGCGATCGCCAACGTGCGCGAGGCAATCCACGCCTGCGTAGCGGCGACGACCTGCCGGTAGCAGAGGAGCGCTTCGAGGCGGTGCTCATCGCCGTATGAGCAAGCGGCGCGGGTCTCCGGCCGCGAGTGCGCCAGGCGCCTCACGCGCGCGAGGTTCGCGGTGAGGCGACAGCAGGGCAGCGATATCGTCCTGCGCCGCGACGATCCCTTCGCTCAGCTGGTCGTCCCCGACCATCCGGACCTCGATCGCGGCACCTTGCGCGCCATCCTCCGCCAGGCCGGCATCAGCGTCGACGAGTTCATCGCGTGAAGTAGCGCCGGCGTCCCAGAGCACAGCCGTCCGGGGCCGCGGGCGTCTCGCCCGCAGCGCACCGCGTCGACTCCGCGCGGCGATCGACGCCGCCGCGTCGTCAGCCGCTGACACAATCCCATTTGACCACGAATGCATTGCACGCGAAAAAGCGGCCCCATGGCCGCCGCTTCCCCAGTCGAGTCGCGTCGCTTCACGAACTTCGCCGAGATCGCCGGGTTCCTCTGGCAGATCGCCGACCTGCTGCGCGGCGATTACAAGCAGTCGGACTACGGCAAGGTGATCCTGCCGTTCACCGTCCTGCGCCGGCTCGACTGTGTGTTGGAGCCGACCAAAGCCAAGGTGATCGACCGGCACGCGAAGCTGAAGGGCGGCGACCTGAAGAGCCTCGACGTGGTGCTGAACAGGGTCGCCGGCGTGCCGTTCCACAACACCAGTCCGCTCGACTTCCGCCGCCTGCTCGGCGCCCCCAACGATATCGCCGCCAACCTGACCGCCTACGTGAAGGGCTTCTCCGAGGACGTGCGCGAGATCTTCCTGCAGCGCTTCAAGCTGCCGGAACAGATCGCCAAGCTCGACGAGGCGAACCTGCTCTTCCAGGTGGTGCAGCGCTTCGCCGCCGTCGACCTGCACCCCGAGGCGGTGCCGAACCACCAGATGGGCCTGGTGTTCGAGGAGCTGATCCGGCGTTTCGCGGAGCAGTCGAACGAAACCGCCGGCGAGCATTTCACGCCGCGCGAGGTGATCCGGCTGATGGTGAACCTGTTGTTCATCGAGGACGCCGACGTGCTCACCCGTCCCGGGATCGTCAAGACGCTCTTCGACCCCGCCTGCGGCACCGGCGGCATGCTCTCGGTAGCCGAGGAGTACCTGCGCGAGCTGAACCCCGACGCCCACCTGGAGGTCTTCGGCCAGGAGCTGAACGACGAGAGCTTCGCCATCTGCAAGTCGGACATGATGGTGAAGGGCCAGAACCCGGCCCACATCACGCGCGGCAACTCGTTCAGCGAGGACGCCCACGGCGGCGCCCGCTTCGACTACATGCTCTCCAACCCGCCCTTCGGCGTCGAATGGAAGAAGGTCGAGCAGGCGATCCGCGACGAGGCCGAGACGCTGGGCTTCGCCGGCCGCTTCGGCGCCGGCCTGCCGCGCATCAACGACGGCTCGTTCCTGTTCCTGCAGCACATGCTCGCCAAGATGAAGCCGGCGCAGGAGGGCGGCAGCCGCATCGCCATCGTCTTCAACGGATCCCCGCTGTTCACCGGCGACGCCGGCTCGGGCGAGAGCGAGATCCGCCGTTGGATCATCGAGAACGACTGGCTGGAGGCGATCGTCGCCCTGCCCGACCAGCTCTTCTACAACACCGGCATCAACACCTACGTGTGGATCGTCACCAACCGGAAGCCGGCGGCGCGCAAGGGGAAGATCCAGCTCATCAACGCCGTCGCCCTGTTCCGCAAGATGCGCAAGTCGCTCGGCAACAAGCGCAACGAGCTGGGTGAGGACGACATCGCCGCCATCACCCGCTTGTACGGCGACTTCGCTGAGAGCAAGCAGTCGAAGATCTTCGCCAACGAAGACTTCGGTTACCGCCGCATCACCGTCGAGCGCCCGCTGAAGCTCAACTTCCAGGTCTCGCCCGAGCGCCTCGCCCGCCTCGCCGACGAGAGCGGCTTCCAGAACCTCGCCACCAGCAAGAAGAAGGGCGCCGCCGTCCTGAAGGACATCGAGGCCGGGGAGGCGCTTCAGGAAGCGATCCTCACCGCCCTGCGTACGATGGACGCCGACGTGCTGTACCGCAGCCGCACCGATTTCAACGCCGCACTGCAGCAGGCGATGAGCGCCGCGCGCGTGACGCTGCCGCCCGCCGCGAAGAAGGCAATCCTGTCGGCCCTCTCGGAGCGCGACGAGGAAGCCGCCGTCTGCACCGACGCCAAGGGCCATCCAGAGCCGGACCCCGATCTGCGCGACACCGAGAACGTGCCGTTGAGCGAGATCGTCGAGACGTACTTCGCTCACGAGGTCCTACCGCACGTGCCCGATGCCTGGATCGACGAGCCGAAGACGAAGCTTGGCTACGAGATCCCGCTGACGCGTCACTTCTACGAGTACAAACCGCTGCGGCCCCTGACGGAAATCGAGACGGAAATTCGACAGTTGGAGGGCGAGATCC
Organism: Hyphomicrobium sp.; assembly: GCA_050179995.1. Classification (GTDB taxonomy): domain Bacteria; phylum Pseudomonadota; class Alphaproteobacteria; order Rhizobiales; family Hyphomicrobiaceae; genus Hyphomicrobium_C. The sequence goes on along the minus strand of JBFXEP010000175.1, from coordinate 3,558 downwards.
AGAAACAACTCGCCGAGACGCTGGAATGACCTCCGCATCGGACGGCGCTCCGCGCGGGTGGGAACCTTGTCGGCTAGATCGCGTGCTGAAGTACCGCAAGCGCCAGATCACGCCTGCTCAACTCCGAGGAATGCGTGTATTCCACTACAGCATCCCTGTCGTCGCGGAGACGGGGGACGGGCAGTTAGAGGACGGGGAGGAAATCGACTCGAACAAGTTCGTGGTGCAAGGCGATGAAGTACTCATTTCCAAGCTGAATCCGCACAAGGGACATCTCGTCCTGACACGCCCGCAAGAGTTATTGGCAGTCTGTTCTACCGAGTTTCTGCCCCTCGCGCCCCAGCACGGCGAACGACGCTTCTTCTACTACCTCTACGCGTCGCAGCCCATTCGGGAGCAGATCATCGCCGCATGCCAATCAGCCACGCGGAGCCACATGCGGGCGCGGCCCGAGGACATATGGAAGCTCATCGTTTCCCTGCCACCCCCCGCCACCCAGCGCGCCATCGCCGACTTCCTCGACCGGAAGACGCAGGCCATCGACGAGTTAATCCGCAACAAGGAGCGCCTGATCGAGCTTCTCCAGGAGAAACGCCAGGCACTCATCACCCAGGCCGTCACAAAGGGCCTCGACCTGAACGTGCCGATGAAGGACTCGGGTCTGCCGTGGCTGGGGAAGATCCCCGCGCATTGGGATGTGAAGCTCTTGATGCATCTCACCCCGCCGACAAGGCGGATCATGTACGGGATCGTTCTGCCCGGCCCTGATGTCGAGGGAGGAATTCCGATCGTCAAAGGCGGCGATGTGAAGCGGGAACGCCTGAAGCTCGAATCGCTTAGCAGGACGGCGCCGGAGATCGAGATTCGGTACGTCCGCTCCCGCTTGGCAAGTGGAGACCTGGTGTTCGCCATACGCGGCGGCGTAGGTGATGTGGAGATGGTGCCGCCCGACCTCGAAGGCGCCAACCTGACGCAGGATGCGGCACGGGTCGCGCCGTCGTCTGCGGTTGACGCGCATTGGCTGCTCCTCTTCCTTCGTTCTCACATCGCCTTTTCCCAAGTTGAGCCGCGAATCCTTGGGGCGACCGTGCGTGGGATCAACATTCGAGACCTCAAACGAGTCATCGTGCCGACCCCGCCACATGCAGAACAAAGCCGGATCTCGGAGGTGGTTGGACGGCGGTGTGATGCGCTGGTCAGTATCCAAGAGCGGCTCACGACGCAGATCGATCGAATCCGCGAGTACCGACAAGCCCTCATCTCCGCCGCCGTCACCGGCCAACTCGACGCCACGGTCATGAAACCGGCTGGAGCATGCCTGCGATGACGCCCCGAGTTCCCGTCCAGCCGGCGCTGCTGCGCTGGGCCTGCGAGCGGGCCGGGCGACACATGAACTTCTACGCGACCCGCTTCCCGGCGTTGCCGGCGTGGCTCGCGGGAGACTCGTCGCCCACGCTGCGGCAGCTGGAGTCGTTCGCCGGCGCGACGCACACGCCGATCGGCTACCTGTTCCTGCAGCAACCGCCGCAGGAACGCATGCCGATTCCGGACCTCCGCAGCATGCCCGGCGAGCGGCTTCGGCCGAGCGGCGATCTGCTGGACATGATCTACGCCTGTCAGCAACGTCAGGATTGGTATCGCGACCAGGCGCGCGCCGCCGGCGAGCCCGCCCTGCGCTTCGTCGGCTCGGCGCCGGTCGGCAGCGATGTCGTCGAGGTGGCGGCGGCGATTCGCGGCGTCCTCGGCTTCGATCTGGAGGACCGCCGCCGCCTGCCGACGTGGACCGATGCCCTGCGACAGTTCATCGAGCAGGCCGACGCGGCGGGGATCATGGTGATGTGCAGCGGCGTGGTGCTGAACAACAATCGCCGCCACCTCGATCCGCGCGAGTTCCGCGGTTTCGCGATGGCCGACCCCGTGGCGCCACTGGTGTTCATCAACGGCGCCGACACGAAGGCGGCGCAGATGTTCACGCTGGCGCACGAGCTGGCGCACATCTGGGCGGGGCAGTCGGCGCTCTCGGACGCCGAGGCCGCGCGCCTACCTGAGCAGGAGGTTGAACGCTGGTGCAATCGGGTGGCCGCCGAGCTGCTCGTGCCGCTGGACGCGATGCGTGCGGACTACGCGCCGCGGGCTGAGCTGCGCGCCGAGCTCGATCGGCTGGCGCGGCGCTTCAAGGTGAGCACGCTGGTGATCCTGCGCCGCATGCATGACGCCGGCGGGCTCACCTGGGAGCGGATGTGGGCGGCGTATGAGCAGGAGGTGTCGCGCCTGCGCGCGCGGCCGAAGGGGAGCGGCGGCAACTTCTACCTGACGCAGGCGGCGCGGGTCAGCAAGCGGTTCGCCCGGGCGCTGGTGGTCAGCACCTGGGAAGGGCGCTCCTCGTTCACCGAGGCGTTCCGCCTCCTCGGCGTCAAGCGCATGGAGACCTTCCGCGGCCTCAGCGAGAGCCTCGGCATGGCGCGTTGATGGCGTATCTCCTCGACGCCGATGTCTTCATTCGCGCCAAGAATCTGCACTACGGTTTCGACTTCTGCCCGGCGTTCTGGGAGTGGCTCGTCGAGCAGCACGCGGCCGGACGGGTGTTCAGCGTGGAAAAGGTGGGCGACGAGGTGCAGGCGCTGGTCGACGAGCTGTCGGAGTGGGCGACCGACCGCGGCGACGCCTTCTTCCTGCGCCCCGACCCAACGGTCTTCCCGGCCCTTTCCAGCGTCAGCACCTGGGCGAGCACGCAGGGGTACGACGCCGCCGCCGTGAGCACGTTCCTGCAGGTTGCCGACTACTACCTCGTTGCGCAGGGACTGGCAGGAGGCCACACCATCGTCACCCATGAGGTGCCCGCCGCCTCCAGACGCAAGATCAAGATCCCGGATGCGTGCATCAGCCTCGACATCAAGTGCGTGACGCCGTTCGAGATGCTGCGCCACGAACGGGCCCGGTTCGTCCTCGGCCCCACCCCGCCCGCGGGCGGCAGACACTGACATGGCTGCGAAGCACACCGAGGCGATTTTCGAGACGGGGATCGTCACCGATCTGGTCGCGCGGCGCGGCTGGGACGAGGGGGCGCCGGCGGACTTCGACTGCCAGCTCGCGCTGGTGCCGAAGGACCTGCTCGGCTTCGTCGAGGCGACGCAGCCGGAGCTGTGGGCCGAGCTGCGCAAGCAGCACCGCTACGGGCTGGAGTCGGCGCTGCTCGATACGGTCGTGAAGACACTGGAGTCGCGCGGCACGCTCGACTGCCTGCGGCACGGGGTGAAGTTCTACGGCAAGAAGATCGACCTCGCCTACTTCAAGCCGGCGCACGGGTTGAACCCGGATCTCGACGCGAACTACGCGCGCAACCGGCTGGTGGTCGTCCGGCAGTTGAAGTTCATCCCCGAGCGCGAGGACGCGATCGACCTGGTGCTGTTCCTCAACGGCCTGCCGGTGGCGACGGCGGAGCTGAAGAACCCGTTCACCGGCCAGCGCACGCTGAACGCCATCCGCCAGTACATGCGCGACCGCGACCCGCGCCAGCCGATCTTCGCTTTCAAGTCGCGGGCGATCGTCCACTTCGCG
>JBFXEP010000174.1:0-6778 GCA_050179995.1 Hyphomicrobium sp. | reverse complement strand
CTGCCGTCAGGCTCGAGAACCGGCACGCTGGGCGGCATCGGCTCCGCCTGCGCGCGCGGCCCGGCCACCGCCGCGGCAGCGGCGAATCCGGCCGAGGTGGCGCCGGCAGTCAGGAGTGTGCGGCGGTCGAGGGGCATGGCCCCATCATGCCCGAGGCGGGTTAACGGTTCTTAACGTGACGGCGCGACGGCGGTGGGCGGCCGAGGCAGGTGCGGATGATCTCGAGCCCCCCGATCAGCGCCGTCCCCCAGTCGAAGCGCGCTACGCCCGGCTCGGCCTGCGACTTGAGCAGCGCCGGCTGGATCTGTTGCGGGATATGGAAGAAGCCGACCGCCTCGGGCGCCGCGATCTGCTCGGCGTAGATCAGCGAGCGGTAGAGGAGGGCATTGCAGAGATAGCTGCCAGCGTCGTCCGAGGTCACGGCCGGCACCCCGAGCGCGTCGAGCCGCTCGCGCACGTCCTCGACGGGGATGCGGGCGGCGAGCGTGTCGGGGCCCCCGCGCACGACCACGCCGTCCCGCGGCAGCGCGCCGGCGGCATCCTCGGCTGCCTTGCGCGTGTTGTGGGCCACCCGCTCGATGACATAGGAGCTGGCGGAGGGCGACACGCCGAAATGCAAGACGAGCTTTGGCCGCTCGCGCGTGTAGAGGTCGTGCAGCCGCGCCGGTGCCCGCTCCCAATCGGTCGGCAGAATGCGCGCAACCACCCGATGCGCGCTGAAGCGCCGCGCGGCGAGATGAGCGAGCTTCGGCACGAACCTTTGGCTGGCGTTGTCCGCCACGCCGGGGAAGGGTCCGAACCCCGTCAACAGGATTGTGTCTCGCGGGCGCATCACCTCGTGTGATAGCTGATTGAAACTGCTGGTTGAAGAACGGAAGCTCGCGCGATCGCGTTGATCTCGTCACAGATCGGAACTAGTCTCCGGCCCGCTTCGAAGGCCTATCAACACGTGGGAATGCGCCGGCGAACCGTCAATGGCGGCGTGGCGCGGGAACGGGGAGGCGGCAGTGCGGTGGGTGATCGCAGCTCTCGGGGTCGTCGCGGTGGCGGCGCTCGGCTTTTTCTTTGTTGCTGGCCTCGAGCACGAGGCGCCCATGACGCAGTCCGCACCCCCGCTTGAAACGCAACCAGCGCCGCCCCCGCCCGAGCCCGAGACGGGCATGGCCCCGCGCGATGCCGCGCCCCCCGAGCCCACGCCGCCCCCGCCCGAGGCGACCGATCGCGGCGACGACGGCATCATGGAGGGCGAGGAGGAGGCCAAGGAAGCGCCCGGCATGGCGCCACGCGCAGGTTCGCCCGGACCGGGCGTACCGGAGCACGCGCCCCTGCCTCAGCTTGCGCCAGACGTCACGACGGAGCCTGCGCCTGCGCCGACGCCGTGGCCCGAGCCGACACCAGCACCGACGCCAGTGCCCACCACGCCGCTACAGCAACCTGCGGCGGTGCCAAAGGAGGAGAAAGTCCAGGGCGAATGGGACGTCGTGCCCGTCTTCTACGGCACCGACCGGCTGCAGCAGCCGAACCCGGCGCGCATCGATTACGGCAGCGACCGCGGCCGCCGGCTCGAACTGGGCCGTGCCCTCGTCACCGTCCCGAAGAACCATCAGGTCCCGGCCATCGAGCGGCCGTGGGCCTTCCGCGTCCTGGGCGTGACGCTCTACGAGGAGGCCGAGGACCCGAACCGCCACTTCACCATCGACGAAATCAGCACCATGTCGGAGGAGCAGTTCCTGGAGCACGTTCGCGAGCGCCTCGCCGCCTCCGCCCGCTACAAGGATCACGCCTTCATCTTCGTGCACGGCTACAACACGAGCTTCGACCACGCCCTCTATCGCACCGCGCAGATTTCCTACGACTTGAAGTTCGATGGCGCGGCCTTCGCATACAGCTGGCCCTCGGGCGGCGGGCTCGCGAGCTACACCTACGACCGCGAGAGCTCCGGCCAGTCCGAGCCGTACCTGAAGCAATTCATGGAGCTCGTCATCGCCAAGACCGGCGCCAAGTCCGTCAGCATCATCGCCCACAGCATGGGCAACCAGCCGACGCTGCAGGTGCTGAAGGATTTGCGGTACGCGAAGCCAGAGGGCGTGCGCATCGGCGAGATCGTGCTCGCCGCGCCCGACGTCGACCGCGACAACTTCGAGAACATCGCCCGCGACATCCAGGGCCTCGCGACCGGCGTCACGCTCTATGCGGCCGGCAACGACCGCGCCTTGACTGTCTCGCGCAATTTCTACGGCGGCGTGCCGCGCGCAGGCGACGTGCCCTCCACCGGGCCGATCGTGCTGCCGGGCATCGACACCATCGACGTCTCCGCCGCGAGCCTCGACAGCCTTGGCCTCAACCACTCGTCCTACGCCGAGAACAACGCCGTCCTGCGCGACATCGGTGCCTTGATCCAGAACGGCACGCGGCCGCCCAAGCTGCGCACGCCCGCGCTCGAGGAGGTCGACACGCCGAAGGGCATTTATTGGCGCTATCCCGCCACGCAGCCCTAGCCGCTCCGATCGTCGCGCCGCCTATCAGGCGCGGCGTGAATCGGCAGCGCAGAAAAGCCGCTCCGATCGTCGCGCCGCCTATCAGGCGCGGCGTGAATCGGCAGCGCAGAAAAGCCGCTCCGATCGTCGCGCCGCCTATCAGGCAGCGCCCGCCGCGTTAATCTTTCGGCAGGGATTCATTAACCCGGCTTTGCGACAGTCGACCTAGTCCCGGAAGAGTTGCGAAGTGGGAGCGTTGAATGCGTCGCGTCGAACGTCCAGGATCGCTGCTTGCTGAAGTGAGTGCGGCGGCGATCCTAGTATCCCTTTCCGCCTCCATCGCCCTCGCCGATGGCGGCGCGCCCGCGCCGTCCGCCACGCAAGCCGCGGCCGCTGACGACGACTACTACACGCGCCGCGCCAAGCGCATCCTCGCGCGCGAGAAGGCGGCCGAGATCAAGCCGCATCCGTTGGCGGCCCTCTATCCCGACTATGACGTCGTCGTCTGCGAAGGCGGATGCCTCGATCGCAGGGGGGCCGCGGTCGTGTACGCGAGGCAGAGCGCGCCGGTGCGCGAGGCACGCGAAAGCTACGTCGTGCCGACCTCGAGCGATGGCGACGCTGCATCTTTGGATGCGCGCATCCCGTGCATCGGCGGCTGCTACGGCGACACGGAGACCGATCCGGTCCCGCCGCCGATGGCCCGCGCCAAGGCGCCGGCCCGCACGGTGCAATCCAAGGACCTCCCCCCGCGCGACAAGCTCCTGTCCCCTATCCGCTGATCACGCGAGCGGCGCCCCCTCACCCGCCGCTCGGTCTTGCGCCCTCGCGTCGGCCTCTCCCCAAGGGGAGAGGTAAGACGGAGCCACTATTCCCCCTCCCCTTGGGGAGAGGGTGAGGGGGCACTGCACTGTATTAAATGGACTACGTTAGCGCCCGGCGCACGAGGTCGGCGTTGGCGGCGAGCACGGCCGGGTCCTCCATCGCGCCGGAGTGCGGCCTCAGCGGCACCCCCTCGAAGCGCGGCACGACATGAAAGTGCAGGTGGAACACGCTCTGCCCGCCCGCAGGCTCGTTGTACTGGAACACGCTGACGCCGTCCGCTGCGAACGCCTGCTTGACCGCCTGCGCCACGCGCTGCACTACGGGCAGAAGCTTGGCGAGCACGGCGGGGTCCGCGTCGAGCAGGTTGCGCGCGGCGGACTTCGGCACCACCAGCGTGTGGCCCGTGCCCTGGGGCATCACGTCCATGAACACGATGACGTCGTCGGTCTCGAGCACCTTGTGCGACGGAATTTCTCCGCGCAGGATTTTGGCGAAGATGTTGGTGCTGTCGTAAGGCATGTCGGCTGCCCCTGATTGCGGTGATCCACCTTAAGAGCACCCGCCCCGCCGCTCCGCAAGCACCGAATTCCGCGGGCTATCGTCTCGGCCTTTCTCACCCGTGTCTGTATCCCGGCCCCCGCCGGGATGACGTAAAATTTGTGCCGGCCGCTCGCTTCAAACTCGACGTCATGGCCGCGCAGGCGGCCATCCACGCAAGTCCCCATACGCGCGACGGCAGATGATCGCACCTCCGCGGCAACAGCGCTCACTCGCCCTTCTTGAACGGCCCGTGCTCGCGCAGGAGCGCATTGACCTCCGCCACCTCGCGGCGCTCCTCGGTGAGATAGCGCTGAACCGCAGCCTCGAGGCGCGGGTCCGCCAGCCAATGCAGCGAGTAGGTCGTCTCGGGAAGATAGCCGCGCGCGAGCTTATGCTCGCCCTGGGCGCCCGCCTCCACGCGGCTGAGCCCACGCGCAATGGCGAAGTCGATGGCCTGGTAGTAGCAGAGCTCGAAGTGCAGGAACGGGTGATGCTCGGTCGCGCCCCAGTAGCGGCCATAGAGGCAGTCGCCGCCGATCAGGTTCAGCGCGCCCGCGACGAGCTGCCCCGCGCGCCGCGCGAAGACGAGCAGGCATCGGTCGGCGAGCTTCGCCCCCAGCAGCGAGAAGAAGCGCCGGTTGAGATACGGCCGCCCCCACTTGCGCGAGCCCGTGTCCATGTAGAAGGCGAAGAACGCGTCCCAGTGCGCTTCCGTGATCTCGCGACCGGTCACCTGGAAAATCTCGACCGCCGCCTGCGCCTCCTCGCGCTCGCGGCGAAGCTGCTTGCGCTTGCGCGAGGCGAGCGTGCCGAGGAAGTCGTCGAAGGTCGCGTAGCCCCCGTTCTGCCAATGGAACTGCTGCCCCGTGCGCCGGAGAAAGCCCGCGTCCCCGACGCGCTGCCACTCCCCCTCGGTGAGAAACGTCACATGCACCGACGAGGCGCCGATGCGGTCCGCGACGGCCACCGAGGCCCGCGCGAGCAGCGCCTCGGTCTCCGCTTCGAGCGGCCCGGGACGCGCCAGGAAGCGCCGCCCCGGCACAGGTGTGAACGGCACCGCGCCCTGCAGTTTGGGATAGTACTGCCCGCCGGCACGGGCGAGCGCATCCGCCCACGCGTGGTCGAAAACATACTCGCCCTGGCTGTGTGTCTTGGCATAGAGCGGCATCACGCCCGAAACAGCGCCACACGCATCTTCGAGCACGAGGTGTTGCGGGTGCCATCCGGTACCGGGGCCCACGGTGCCGGCGTCCTCGAGTGCGGCGAGGAAGGCGTGCGAGAGGAACGGATTGTGCGTCGCCGCGTCCGGATTGGCGCAGGCGTCCCACGCATGCGCCCCGATGGCCTCGATGCGCGGCACCGCCTTGACGATCATCTGCTCCGCATCACCCAACGCGGGTACTCTCCCTATGCGACGAGACGCGACCGACTAAACACTCCATGGCCGTCCACATTGCGGGGCGATGCTCCGCGTCGACAGGCGGTCAACCAGGGCCCCGCTTGTTCGACGCTAGCGTGCTTGGCCCTGGATGGCCGGGTCAAGCCCGGTCATGGAGGAAGAAGTGGGGTGCGCATGTTCCGCAATCCACCCATCGAGGTCGCGCAGCGCGCGGCGGCTCATGACGCGCTTCTTCTCCGCGCCCCGTTCCTTGCCCTTGAGACGCCGCCCGTCCTCGCCCGCGAGCGGCGCATCTTCCTCGAGCGGCGGCAGCAACCCATAGTTGATGTTCATCGGCTGGAACGAGCCAGAGCTTGATCCGGTGCCCTCGTCGAGGAGGTGCCCGCCCGTGATGTGAGCGACGAGCGCCCCGAGCGCCGTGGTCGCGGGCGGCGTACGCAGAGCCTCGCCTTTCCGCTCGGCCGCCGCGAAGCGCCCGGCGAGAAGCCCGATGGCCGCGCTCTCCACATAGCCCTCGACGCCCGTGATCTGCCCCGCGAAGCGCAGCCGTGGCTCGGCCTTGAGGCGCAGCACGCCGTCGATGAGCTTCGGCGAGTTGAGGAACGTGTTGCGGTGCAGCCCGCCGAGCCGCGCGAACTCGGCTTCCCCGAGGCCCGGGATCATGCGGAACACGCTGACCTGCTCGGCATGCTTGAGCTTGGTCTGGAAGCCGACCATGTTCCACAGCGTCCCGTGTGCGTTGTCCTGCCGGAGCTGCACGACGGCATAGGGCCGCCGCCCCGTGCGCGGGTCCGTGAGCCCCACCGGCTTCATCGGCCCGAAGCGCAGCGTGTCGCGCCCGCGCTCCGCCATCACCTCGACCGGCAGGCAGCCGTCGAAGTAAGGCGTGGACGCCTCCCACTCCTTGAAGCTGGTCTTCTCGCCCGCGAGCAGTGCGTCGACGAACGCCTCGTACTCGTCTTTCGACATCGGGCAGTTGAGATAGTCCGCCCCCGTGCCGCCCGGCCCCGCCTTGTCGTAGCGCGACTGCCGCCAGGCGATGCTCTCGTCGATGCTGTCGAGATGCACGACCGGCGCGATCGCGTCGAAGAAGGCGAGTTCGCCCTCGCCCGTGAGTGCGCGCACCGCTTCGCTCAGCGCAGGCGACGTGAGCGGCCCCGTCGCCACGATCACGCTGTCCCAGTCGGCGGGCGGCAGCCCCGCCACCTCGCCGCGCTTGATCGTGACGAGCGGATGCGCCGCGAGCCGCTCCGTCACCTCGCCCGAGAACCCGTCGCGATCGACGGCCAGCGCGCCGCCGGCGGGAAGCTTGTGCAGGTCGCCTGCCGCGAGGATCAGCGATCCCATGCGCCGCATCTCGGCGTGGAGCAGCCCGACAGCATTGGTCTCCCACGCATCCGAGCGGAACGAGTTCGAGCACACGAGCTCCGCGAGCCCGTGCGTCTTGTGCGCGTCCGTCATGCGATGCGGCCGCATCTCGGAGAGCACCACGGGCACGCCGGCTTCCGCGATCTGCCAGGCGGCTTCCGAGCCGGCA
>JBFXEP010000173.1:0-6793 GCA_050179995.1 Hyphomicrobium sp. | reverse complement strand
AGTCGGTTGGTTTCCAGATCACCTCCATTCGCGACGTGACGCCGATCCCGCACAACGGGTGCCGGCCGCGCAAGCGTCGCCGCGTTTAAGAAGCAGCCGGGCTCCGGGCCTTCCCTGGACGGGTCACCAAGCGGCGCCACGCTCCCGTCTCCCGCCCGAGCCCATCCTCTGTTGGAAGCGTGCCGCCCATGGGCGCGGCGGCACCCATAACCGCTACGAGGACCCCCCCGTGACGAACGTACTGCAGAAGAACTGGCAAGACCTCATCAAACCGTCGAAGCTCGAGATCTCCTCGGGCCGCGACCGCAGCCGCACCGCAACTATCATCGCCGAGCCGCTCGAGCGCGGCTTCGGCATGACGCTCGGCAACGCGCTCCGCCGCGTGCTGCTCTCCTCGCTCCAGGGCGCGGCTATCAAGACCGTGCAGATCGACGGCGTGCTGCACGAGTTCTCCTCGATCCCGGGCGTGCGCGAGGACGTGACCAACATCGTCCTCAACATCAAGGAGATCGCGCTTCGCATCCACTCCGAGGGCGTGAAGCGCATGGTGCTGAAGAAGGAAGGCCCCGGCCCGGTCAAGGCTGGCGACATCGAGACCGGCTCCGACGTCGACATCCTGAACCCCGAGCACGTCATCTGCCACCTCGACCAGGGCGCGCAGATCCGCATGGAGTTCACCGCCGACATGGGCAAGGGCTACGTGCCCGCCGAGCGCAACCGCCCGGACGACGCGCCGATCGGCCTGATCCCGGTCGACAGCCTCTACACGCCGGTGACCAAGGTCTCCTACAAGGTCGAGAACACCCGCGAGGGCCAGATCCTCGACTACGACAAGCTGACCATGACCCTCGAGACCGACGGCTCGGTCAAGGCCGAGGACGCGGTGGCGCTCGCCGCCCGCATCCTGCAGGACCAGCTTGCCGTCTTCATCAACTTCGAGGAGCCGAAGAAGGCCGTCGAGGAGAGCCGCCATCCGGAGCTCGCCTTCAACGCCGCGCTTCTGAAGAAGGTGGACGAGCTCGAGCTCTCGGTGCGCTCCGCGAACTGCCTGAAGAACGACAACATCGTCTACATCGGCGACCTCATCCAGAAGACGGAAGCCGAGATGCTGCGCACGCCGAACTTCGGGCGCAAGTCGCTGAACGAGATCAAGGAAGTCCTGGCCGGCATGGGCCTGCACCTCGGCATGGAAGTGCCGAACTGGCCGCCGGACAACATCGAGGAGCTGGCCAAGCGCTTCGAGGACCAGTACTAAGTTTGGCAAACAGGCAGCGGGCAGCCGGCAACAGTTGATACTGCTGCCTCCTGCCAGTTGCCTGCTGCCCACTAACGAGGTGAGGCCGAAGAACCTCCCCGTAATAACCGATAGCGAAATAGAGAGATTGACCGATGCGACACAAGAAGCTCGGCCGACGTTTCGGCCGCCAGAGCGCGCACCGCCAGGCCATGTTCTCGAACATGGCGGCTGCCCTCATCAAGCACGAGCAGATCGTCACCACGCTGCCCAAGGCCAAGGACCTGAAGCGCGTGATCGACAAGTACATCACGCTGGCCAAGCGCGGTGACCTGAACTCCCGCCGTCTCGCCGCCGCGCGGCTGCGCGACGAGGACATGGTCAAGAAGCTCTTCGACGTCCTGGCGCCACGCTACAAGGGCCGCGCCGGCGGCTACTCGCGTGTCCTGAAGGCGGGTTTCCGCTACGGCGACAGCGCGCCGCGCGCCGTCATAGAGCTCGTCGATCGCGACGAGAGCGTAAAGGGCGCCGAGGACAAGGCCCGCCACGAGGCCGAGAAGGAAGCCGAGGCCAACACGTAAGCGATCGCCTCAAGCCCCAGTCCATTCGAGAACGGCCTCGCGCACCACGCGGGGCCGTTCTCTTTCCTCTCCCGGGACGGGAGAGGATGCCTGCAAGGCGAGCAGGTGAGGGGCTTGCCGCGCGCACCACGGCCCGGAAGCCAAGGGAGAAGGAAACGGAGCGCCCTGTTTCTCCAACGGTCGCCCGTCCCGCGGATGGTCATGCGACCAGCGTCGAAGGCTGCGCCGCCTGCGCTTCGAGCAATACCTTGAACTCCGCCACGCCGAATGTCGCGATCACGTTCTGGCTCTCGTCGAGAATCTCGTAGACGAGATGGCCGACATTGCGGTTGCTGAAGAACGCAATCACGTCCTGGTCGCCGCCACCTTCGGTATGTGGCTCGCCGTCCGCGCTGCCGGCGACATAGCTGCCCGCGGGCCGGATCTCCTTGAGCGTCCCGTCCGCGCGATAGATGCGAAGCTCGCCTTGCAGCACGAGCGTGATGTAGTCCGCCTTGTGCCGATGCAGGGCGATCTTCGAGTTCGCGTCGAACTTGAAGAGGATGTCGACAATCCGCTTCGCTTCGTCCACCGCGCAAACGTGATAGGCCACATGATCGAAGCCCTCGATGGTGTTCCAGCGGATGTTGCGGGTGTCATAAGGCAGCGTGCTCATCGGTGCGTCACTCCTTGCTGGTTTGCGCCGCGGCGGGAGATGTCCTCCATAACGCCAACGTGAATTGTTCCCGATCGAGCCGCTTGCCATTTTGTGCCAGCGGCTCCTGACAATTCGGTAAGCTCACATGGCGCCACGACTTTCCGGCTTTACCCGCGCGAGCTCGCTGGGCCCGATCGCCGACTTCATGGATCGCCAGGGCGGCTCCGTCGCGCGCGTTCTGAAAGACGTCGACCTTCCCTTCGCGCTGCTCGAGCAGCCGGAGCTGCTGGTCCCGTTGCGCGAGCAGTTCCGCTTTCTCGAGCGCGCCGCGCGCGAGACTGGAGATCCCTGCTTCGGTGCGCGTCTCGGCCAGGTCGTCAGGATGGCGAACCTGAGCGCGTTCGGCGCTTGGGTCTGCGCGGCGGAATCGTTGGCTCAGGCGATCGAGCGCGGGCATGGGAGTCTCAATACGATGCTCCAGACATCGACCGTGCTGACGCTGCTGCGGCGGGGCGCGAAGGTGCACTGGCTCATCGAGTTCGTCGAGCCGGAGACCGATGGACGCCATCACAACGAGCTGTTGGGCGTCGCCTATCAGATCGACGTGGTGAGAACCTACGCAGGCCGAAGCTGGCGCCCCGATGTCGTGTTGACCGCACTCCCGCCGGGCACGCCGCGTGCGGAGCTCGAAGCCATCTTCGGCACCAACGTTTCGCATGGTCACGCCGTGCCGGGGATCGAGTTCGATGCCGCGCTCCTGAGCCGCCCCTTGCCGGTGAGCACCGCCCGCCCCTTGCGCTCGGCCCTCTGCACCGAGCCCGAGGTGCCGCGCCAGCACGATGAGCTGGCGACGATCGCCGCCGTGACGGATCTCGCCCTGCACGAGCACTATCCGCGCATCGCATGGGTCGCCGCGAAGCTCGGCACGACACGCCGCTCATTGCAGCGCCGGCTCGCGCAGCATGGCACGACCTTCAACCGTCTCGTCGAGGAGACGCTGCTGCGCCGAGCCAAGGCGCTGCTGGGCGAGGGCACGAAGCCGGTCACCGAGATCGCCCTCGAGCTGGGCTACGCCGATCCGGCGCACTTCACGCGCGCATTCCGCCGCTGGACCGGCGTCACGCCGAGCGACTACCGGACCGCCGCGGGATGATCACGGCAGGTAGGCCTTGATCTCGCGCCCGTCGAGCTCCCAGTTGACCCGCCCGCTGCGCTTGAACGGCCCTTCCTCGGCGCGGATCTCGACCGTGACATTGCCCTGAGGCGAGGGATCGAGCGCGGCCTTGCCCACCGTGATGTTGATGATCTGCATGGTAGGAAGCTTGAGCCGCGCGTTGGTGGCTTCGATCAGCTTCTTCATCTGCTCGCCGGTGAGCGAGCGGATTTCCGCGAGCGTGAATCGCGGATTGGAGAGCGCGAACGGCGAGACCGTGCCCCACCGCTTGATGCCCTCCTCGTCGAGCAGGAACTCGGCAAGCTCCTCGGGCTTCTGCGGGTCGGCGGCGACTATGGTGACCTGGTTCTCGTTGATGAGCAGCTCCGCGATCGAGGCGTTGGTCCCGAACGTCGCCTCGATCTTGGCCATGAAGGATGGCCACAGCGCTGGGTCGCGCGCGTCGAACGGCTTGCGCCGGCTTTCCGGCAGCTCGAGACCGAGCACCTCGCCGGTCTTGGCATCGAAGCGGGCCGTTCCCTCCTCGCCGTTCTTGTCCTTGAAAGCGATCTGCCACTCGATCTTGGGCTCGGCCGGCTGGTCCTTGGGCTTCTCGACCTCGATCTCGTCAAGCATTGCGTCGGGCATCTCGAGCGCGGTGCGCGCCTGCTGGACGAGCTTCCCCGCCGCCGCCCAGTCGACCTCCCCGATGGCGAAGGCGGGGTCGGCGCCGAAATGCTCGCTGGTGTCGATGCTGCCGAGGCTGCGCTCGAGCCCGTTGAGGCTCCAATTGTAGGTTTGCCGCTGCTTGAGGCTCGCCGTCAGCGCCGACTTCTCGCGCACGTTGGTCTCGAACGTCATGCCGCGCGCGACGGCGCGCACCTTGACTAGGACGGGCTCCGTGCCGGCGGCTTGCGAAAAGGCGGTCGCCGCCTCGGGCAGCATCTCGAGCGACTTCAAGAGGTCGAACGTCCGCGCCCTGTTCGTCCCGGCGAGGTCGACGCGCACGATGTTGCCCTTGGCGTCGGCGGCGACGCTCGCGTTCTCGCGCCCGCTGCCGACGGCGACGCGCCAGCGCACGTCTCCGCTCGACGGGTTGGGAAGCAGGAGAAGCTGCCGCTCGATGTCCATGGACGAGACGGCCGCCGCATCGTCGAGCGCGGCGAGCGACAAGGCCTGCTTTGCCAGCCGCCCGGCCGCGCCGAGATCGACATCCGCGATGTCGAACAGATTGGCTTCGAGGTCGGGATTGATGAGGTTGAGCGGCACCGGCTCCGGTCCGTCGGCCGACTGCCAGTTGAACTTGCCGAGGTTGTGCTTCGCCACCCGCCACCGGTTGATGTGGTCCGGGTTGCGCGGGTCCTGCGCCTGGACGGCGACCTCGTCCGCCGTGATGCCGATCGAAAGCACGCGCGTGAAGCCGCCCGCGGCGCGAAGCTGCTCGACGGCGGCCGCGATCGCACCCTCCTCCTCGAAGAACGTCAACGGCGGCCCGAAGCGCCACGCCGTGACCAGCACCATGCAGCAGAGGAGGAGAGCAGCCCTCGCAAGCGCCCTCAGGGGATGGGATTGCGCGCGCATGGTGAACCCTTTCATTGCGGCACCGGCCGCGGCGGCGATGCGAAGGTATCGCACCGGGTTTGGGAACGGGAAGGGAGGTGGGCGGAAGTTTAGCCGAGTATCGCTAATTTCCGCTTGGTGCCGCCACCGTCAGCGCCTTGAGCGAGAACGGCCGATGCCCGTAGGCCACGTCGGAAACCTTCCACGCCTCTCCGATCTTGGTCATCTCGAGATCGACGACCCGCTCCGCGCCCATGTTCTTGAAGGTGGCGCGCGCCTTGGCGGAGGTGTCCGCGCTGTCCAGGATGGAGAGGGTGAGATCGGTCGTCTTGCAGTCCTGGGCGTCGACCAGGATGTCGAACCCGAGCTCCTCCGAGTCCATCGAGGCCTCGAACGTCGCCTTGAGCGCCGGCGTGAAATGCGCCTTCGCGATCTCTGTGATGTCGTAAGCCGGCCCGTTGCCGTCGCCGCCGCACATGGCATTCACCTGGCCGTAGATGTCGTCGATCACCGCGCGCGGGCTGTCCTCGTCGGCACGCGCGGGCAAGGCGCCAAGCGAGAGCACCGCGAGGAGAAGGGCAGGGATCGTGATGAGGGGATGGCGCATGGTTCGTTTCCTGGAAAAAGACGATGAGCTACCCGGCCAAGCCATCCGAGAGGATCTGCTGCAGGCGCGGATCGGGCACGGTGAAGAACGCGGCTTCGAGCCGCCGGTCGACCTCGGGGCGCATGAGGAAGGCGCCGACGGTGTCGGCGGCTTCGCGATGATCCTCGAGAAAGGGAGTGTCGAGACAGGGCCGCCCGTTGAGGATCAGGACATCCTCCCTGAGCGCCGCCATGTGAATGGCCGCCGCGGGATCGGCCGCCTGGTCCCACGCAGCGAGGGCGCGATCGAGGTTGCCGTCCGCCGTCACAATCATGGTCAGCACGTCCGCAAAATCGAAGTCGAGGCGCCAGCCGACCGGCCACAGCACGAGGTCGAGCTTCGCCAGGCTGGCGACCAGGAAGGCATCGAGAAAGCGGTCGATGAGCTGTTCTTCTTCCGCAGGCCACTTGCTGCGCCACCCGCCACGGCCGATGCGCCTGAGGCAGATGTCGAGCCCGATGTAGTCGGGCGGGTCGTAGCTCGCGATCAGCTCGAGGTAGCGCGGCAGGAAGTAGCGCATCTCGCGTGCTACCGGGCCGTCGTCCCAGTCGTGGGCCGAGTTGGTGTACTCCGCGAGCAGGTCCGCCGGTATCTCGCGCAGCGGCGTTTTGATCAGCTCCTGCTCGACCTCCTCGGTCATGCAGACGTTGCAATGACAGACGGTGAGCGTCGGCGTGGTCACCCTGTAGCGACCGAACACGCCATAGGCGTCCTCGACGATGTCCTTGAGCTCCGGCGTCATGCCCGAGACCCATCCCAATAGCCGGTGTGGCTCGGTTTCATGCCGCAAGCGGAGGGACCAGGCTGTCACCTAGGTGACACCGCGGCCATGATCGCGCCGGATCCTACCGTCTGGCGCGTGAATCATTGCCGCCAGGAAAAGCGGCCATGATCGCGCCGGATCCTACCGTCTGGCGCGTGAATCATTGCCGCCAGGAAAAGCGGCCATGATCGCGCCGGATCCTACCGTCTGGCGCGTGAA
>JBFXEP010000172.1:0-6797 GCA_050179995.1 Hyphomicrobium sp. | reverse complement strand
GTCGCCCGGCTGCGGCAGGAAGGAGATCGGCTGTGGGTCGGACACGCTGAAGCCGGCGGCGACGAACACGACGATCAGCGCCACCTTGATGAAGGTGGCGATGTTCTGGAACGCCGTCCCCGGACGCAAGCCCGAGAGGTGGACCAGCGTCACGCCCCAGGCGACCGCCAGGCCGACCAGCAGCGGATTGACGCTCGGCACGACGCCGGCGAAGTACTCGCCGAAGGCCATCGCCGCCAGCGCCACCGGCGCCGCGAACCCCACCGTCGCCGAGATCCATCCCGCCATGAAGCCGAGCGCCGGATGGTAGATGCGCGACAGGAAGTTGTATTCGCCGCCCGAGCGCGGAAACGCCACCGCGAGCTCCGCGTAGGCGAGCGCGCCGCAGAGCGCCGCCACCCCGCCCACGACCCACAGCATCAGGATGGCGAAGCCGGAGGGGATGGAGGCGAGCTGGAAGCCGAGGCTCGTGAAGACGCCGATGCCGATCATGTCGGCGATGGCGATGGCCGTCGCCGTCGTCATCGTGACCGTGCGCTCGTGGGAAGCGTCCGCGCCGGCAGCCAGGGAGGGGAGGGAGGCGCTCACAGCGGGTATCCGGGCGAGAGAGGCAGATTCGAACACCCTAGGAGCGGGCAACCTGCCCAACAAGCCGACGCCCCATTTGCCCTGAACGCGTTGCAGAATTGCACCGCCTACGTGCAGTCAGCCCTCAGCCCGGTGTCCCACATCTCGACACGATTGGCCGTTAGAGCCTTTGGAACGGTCGTCAAGCATCGAGAAACCATTCCGGGCCTAGTGTGATGATCGAGAAATTCGCCACATCAAGCGGCGGGGCTCCGAGCGAATTTCTCGATCTGAATCACACGAGCAAGTCTATGATTCTAGTGTCGCTTTTGATTCCGAAGTTCGCTCCGGAACCTAGCCGCGAACGCAGGCGAACTTCGGAATCAAAAGTGACACTAGGGTGATTTCATCCCAAAGCGGTTCCGGCGCATGCGGCCCTCGCCATGGTGCGATGGTCGGCCGCAGCAAACAGCAGCAACGGCGGGACGTCGATCGCATGTGGTATGTCCCCGAGCTGAGCAAGAGAGCGTCCCTGGCGGCAGCAGGGCTCGCGGCGGCCGTCGTGCTGCCCGCGATCGCGCTCGCCAAGGCCCCTGCCCCGGGCGATGCCGCTCCGCTTGTCGCGCCGAAGCCCCAGCCCGTGCAGTCCCGCTCGGCTCCCCTCGCCAGGGCCAAGACCGCGCTCATGCCATTCCAGACCGCGCCCTTCCCCTACCGCGGCCTGACACCCGGCACCGGCACCCCGTTCCTCGATGTCGAGGAGAACGGCCGGCGCGGCCACACGACTCCCTACGGCCGCCTCTACTGGGAGGACGAGACCTACAGCGATAACCGCGTGCTCCTGCACCTGCCGAAGGGCTTCGACGCGCGCCGCCCGTCGCTGATGCTCGTCTTCTTCCACGGCCACGGCGCGACCCTCGAGCGCGACGTACTCCGCCGCCAGCGCGTCGCCGACCAGATCTCGCGCTCGGGCGCCAACGTCGTCCTGATCGCTCCCCAGTTCGCCGTCGATGCCGCGGACTCGAGCGCCGGCCGCTTCTGGGAGCCCGGCGCCTTCGGCCGCTTCATGGGCGAGGCCGCGGAGGCGCTCGCCAAGTTGCATGGCGACCGCAAGAGCGTACGCACCTTCGCCTCCGCCCCGGTGATCTTCGTCGCCTACAGCGGCGGCTACCTCGCCGCAGCCTCGTGCGCCGTCAACGGTGGCATCAACAAGCGCCTGCGCGGCGTGGTGCTGCTCGATGCGCTCTACGGCGAGCTCGGCAAGTTCGCCTCCTGGATCGAGAACGACCGCTCGGCGTTCTTCGTCAGCGCATACCTCGGCTCGACGCGCGAGAAGAACTCGGAGCTGGCCGGCATCCTGTCCGCGCGCGACATCGACTATGCCACCGCCCTCGACCGGCCCCTGCATCAGGGCGACGTCGCGCTCCTCTCCGGCGGCGAGAACGTCTCCCACCGCAGCTTCGTAACCCAGGCCTGGGTCGACAATCCCATCGAGGATTTGCTGCGGCGGCTGCCGGGCTACCGGCGCTGAGCCATCCTCAGGTGCCGGATAGTCATCACTCTACTGAATAATAAATAGTCGTCCGAGTGCCTCGCAGTTAAGCGACCGTTTACGGCTGTCTCTTAATTCTACACTCACGAAACAGTGGTCACCGATCAGCGTTCGCCTCGGCCCTCCGGGGCTCCGGCCGCGCGTCGGTTCGACCCAACAAGCATCGAGCCAAGGAGCAGCACCGTGTTTTCCATGCGCCGCCAGGACGGATCCCCAAGCTCCATCGCGTCTCAAGCCACGATCCCGACCGGCACCACGCCGCAGGACCTTGTTTCGGCCATCGAGGGGTTGCTCCGCGACAAGCTCAAATCGAACGTCGTTGTCGACGGCCCGATCTCGGACGCCCTGAACCGCCTCGTCGCCATGGTGCAGGCGGCCAGCACCCGCCAGCTCACGCTCGCCAATGACCTCGGCAAGGAGGCGTGCGAGGCCGCCATCAATATCGGCTGGCTGTCGCACGATTTCAGCGAGGTCGCCCAGTCGACCGTCTCCATCTCGAGCGCCGTCGAGGAGATGGCCACCTCCATCGCCGAGCTGTCGCAGGCCTCGGCCGATAGCGCGAGCCAGACCGAGACCGCGCGCGACACGATGCGCAGCTGCATCAACGACAGCCGCGCCGCCGTCGAGGCGATGAGCAACATCCAGACGCAGTCGAGCAAGATCGGCGATCAGGTGTCCGTCCTGCAGGCCGCCGTCGACAAGATCGGCGAGATGGCGACTTCGATCGACTCCATCGCGCGGCAGACCAACCTCCTGGCCTTGAACGCCACCATCGAAGCCGCCCGCGCCGGCGAGGCCGGGCGCGGCTTTGCCGTCGTCGCCGCCGAGGTGAAGACGCTTTCAGTCGAGACCGGCAAGGCGACGCAGGAGATCCGCTCGCGTGTCGAGGCCCTGACCAACGAGATGCGCGAGATTCGCAAGGCCGTGGCCGACAGCCTGAAGTCGGTCGCCTCCGGCAACTCGGTCGTCACCCAGGTCGGCACCATCATCGAAAGCATGGGTGACGAGGTGGCCGAGGTCGCCGAGCGCATCCGCGGCCTCTCGAACGTCCTCGAGCAGCAGCGCGCCGCCACCGCCGAGATCACCCACAACGTCGTCCGCATCTCCGAGAAGGCCACCAAGAGCAAGGACGAGGTGCAGAACATCGGCAAGCGCCTCGAAGGCTGCGAGGTCGTCCTGCGCCGGGCCTTCGACACCGCCGAGCTCCCCGTTAGCTGCGCGGCGCTGATCCGCCTCTCGTCGGAATCGCTGGCCTGGAAGCGCCAGCTCGCCCAGATCCTGCTCGGCGCCGTGCCCGCTCCGGCCGCGGCACCTCAGCTTCCCCAAAGCGGCGTTATGGCTGAAGCCGAGCAGGTCTGCCGCACCGCAGGCTCGGGCACCGCGCTCTCCGCCGACCTTTCGTCGGCGCTGGCCATGGCCCATGCCCAGGCGGTCAAGATGGTCGACGCCGTCCGCAACCAGGACTGGAACACCGCGACGCCGGCCTACGTCGCCTGCGACGAGGCGATCACCAAGACCCACGAGGCCATCGCCAAGCTGCTCGACAAAGCGGCCTAGCGCGCCCCTCGCCGCAAATCGGAATGGGAGGACGCGCTCCGAGCCGTCGGCGCGCGTCATTCGTTTGGGCTACGGCCGCGGGATCCAGATACGTTGGTAGTTGGCTGCGGCCACCGGCACGATGCCGTCACAGCAGGTCCCGGAGCCGGTAGTAGAGCATGCCGAGCGCCAGCATCTGGTTGCCGACCCACTGCCCGACGGGCAAGCGCACGTGGCGGATCTTCTCGAACAGGTCGAACTTCTCCATCGTGCCGGAGATGGCCTCGGCGACGATCTCGCCCGCGATGTGCGTCGTGTTCACGCCATGCCCGCAGTAGCCCTGCATGTAGTAGACGTTGGGCTCGCGCCGCCCGATCGCCGGCACCCGCGTCAGCACGATGTCGATCTTCCCGCCCCAGGCGAAGTCGAGCCCGAAGCCGTCGAGCTGCGGAAAGACCTCGAGCATGCGCGGACGCAGCGTCTCGCGGATGTCGCTCGGGTCGCGGTTCGAATAGTTGCAGCGCCCGCCGAACAAGAGTCGCCGGTCCGCCGAGAGGCGGAAGTAGTCGAGCACCACGTTGCTGTCGGCGGCGGCGAGATCGCGCGGCGATATTTCGTCCGCAAGCGCTTCCGGCAGCGGCTCCGTGGCCACGATATAGCTGCCGGTCGGGAACAGGAGGCCGTTGAGCGGCCCAGTCTGAAACACCGGATCGAGGAAGCCCGCGAGCACGATCGCGTTCGCTTCGACCCGGCCCTCGGCGGTCGCCGCATAGGGCTTCGCCCCGCCCACGACCTCCGTCACCGGGCTCTCCTCGTAGATCTTGACGCCCGACGCCGCCGCCGCGCGCGCTTCCCCTAGGCAGAGGTTGAGCGGATGCAAGTGGCCGCTGCGAGGATCGACCATCGCGCCGTGGTAGAGGCGCGTGCCGATGACGCGTTCCATGTCGCGCGCCGCGACCAGATCGAGCTGCTCTCCGTCGCCCGCCGCGCGCCGCTCCTCGACGTAGTCCTGCATGATCTCGAAGTGCCGCGGACGCGTCGCCACCTCCATCCAGCCGTGCTTCAGGTCGCAGCGGATCTGGTGCTGCGTGACGCGGCGCTCGATGATGTCGTGGCCGAGGTAGCGGATGTCGGTCAGAAGCTTGCGGCCGGCGTCGCCGAGCTGGCTCTCGATGCGATGCTCGCCGCTGATGCCGGCGATCAGCTGCCCGCCGTTGCGCCCCGAGGCGCCCCATCCGATGCGACGCGCTTCGATCACGGCCACCCTGTAGCCGCGCTCGGCAAGGCTCATCGCCGTCGCGATGCCGGAGAATCCGCCGCCGACGACGCAGACGTCCGTCTTGACGGTGCCGGCAAGCGCCGGATAGCGCGTCGCGTCGTTGGCCGTGGCGGCATAATAGGAATTGACGTGGGTCGCAGACATGCTGGGTGTTCTAGTAACTTGCCATTGAATCGTGAAGGGCCCCCTCACCCGCGTCGCTGCGCTCCGCGGCCTTTCCCCACCGGGGAGAGGCCAAGTGAGGACTGTCTTCACCTCTCCCCGTCCATGCGGAGCATGGCTTCGCCATGACGGGAGAGGTCGGCGCGCGAGCGCCGGGTGAGGGGGCGCCGCTCGCTCTGCCGCCGCAGTGCATGCGCTACTTCGCGCCCGCGTCGACGGCCTTCATCTCTTGCTCCTGCCGCTCGCTCGCGCGTTTGGTGGAGTAGGAGGCCGCCAGCACGCCGAGTGTCACCAGCCCGATCATGATCGTCGACACCGCGTTGATCTCGGGCGTGACCCCGAGGCGAACCTGGCTGTAGATCTTCATCGGCAGTGTCGTCGCGCCCGGTCCCGTGGCGAAGCTCGCGATGACGAGGTCGTCGAGCGACAGCGTGAACGACAGGAGCCACGCCGAGATCACCGACGGCGCGATGATCGGCAGCGTCACCTGCCGGAACGTATCGAGCGGCTTGGCGCCGAGGTCCATGGCCGCTTCCTCGACCGACTTGTCGAAGTCGTAGAGGCGCGCCTGCACCACGACGGCGGCGAAGCACATCGAGAACGTCGCGTGCGCGATGACCACGGTCCAGAAGCCGCGATCCATGTTCAAGGCAACGAACAGGAGCAGCATCGAGAGGCCCGTGATCACCTCAGGCATGACGAGCGGCGCGAAGATGAGCCCCGAGAACAGCGTGCGGCCCGGAAAGCGTCCCATCCTGACCAGCGTGATCGCGGCCATGGTGCCGAGGATGGTCGCCAGCGTCGACGAGACGACGGCGACCCGCAGCGTCACCCAGGCTGCATTGAGCAGTCCTTCGTTTTGCAAAAGCTCGCCGTACCACTTGGTCGACCATCCGCCCCACACGGTGACCAGCTTCGACTCGTTGAAGCTGTAGATCACCAGGAGAAGGATGGGGATGTAGAGGAACGCGAATCCGAGCGCGATCGACGTGGCGTTGAACCAGCTGAAGCGTCTCATCGCCCGGCCTCCCGCTGCTTCTCTTGGTTGCGCTGGAAGAGCACGATCGGGATCACGAGCACGAGCAGCAGCACCACCGCCACCGCCGAGGACACCGGCCAGTCGCGATTGTTGAAGAACTCGTTCCAGAGCGTCTTGCCGATCATCAGCGTCTCCGAGCCGCCGAGCAGATCCGGGATGACGAATTCACCCGTGGCCGGAATGAAGACCAGGAAGCAGCCCGCCAGCACGCCGGGCAGCGACAGCGGGAACGTCACCTGCCAGAACGCCTTCCACGGCGGCGAGCCGAGATCGGCCGCCGCCTCGAGCAGCGCCGGGTTGATCTTCTCGAGGCTGGCGTAGAGCGGCAGGATCATGAACGGCAGGTACGAGTAGACGATACCGATGTAGACTGCCGTGTTCGTGTTCATGATGGTGAGCGGCTCGCTGATGAGGCCGAGGTTCATCAGGAACATATTCAGGAGCCCTTCCTTCTTCAGGATTCC
Source organism: Hyphomicrobium sp. (assembly GCA_050179995.1). Lineage (GTDB taxonomy): Bacteria > Pseudomonadota > Alphaproteobacteria > Rhizobiales > Hyphomicrobiaceae > Hyphomicrobium_C. Next base: position 198 of record JBFXEP010000172.1, on the reverse strand, counting down.
GATCCACGCGTAGACGCGGATCAGGAACGAGGTCCAGAAGGGCAGGATGACCAGCATCACCAGCGTCGGCTGCCACTCCCTCGGAGCCCGCGCCATGCCGTAGGCGATGGGGTAGGCGATGAGCAGCGTCAGCAGCGTCGAGATGAACGCGATCTTGAGCGCCGAGAGGTAGGCGCCGATATAGAGCGAATCCGAGAA
>JBFXEP010000171.1:0-6798 GCA_050179995.1 Hyphomicrobium sp. | reverse complement strand
CTCTGGAAGATGGCGCTCTACCCCTCGGCGCAGGAGATGGCGACCTTCGACATCCCGGCTGAGGACCAGGCCGCACCCAAGGTCGATTTCGGCACGGGCAAGTGAGCATCGTCGCGGAACGGGCTCTGACGTCGCGGATCTTGGCGGCGCTCGCGGCGTTCGCCCTGATCCTGCTTGCGCTCTCGTCGGCGCACGCCGCGCCGACGTTTCCCGCGCTCACGGGACAGATTGTTGACGACGCACATCTGCTTTCTCCCGAAGATCGCGCGGCGATCCTCGCCGATCTGCAGGCCCTCGAAGGCAAGTCGACGGACCAGCTCGCCATCGTCACGGTGCCGTCGCTAGCCGGCACCGAGATCGAGGACTACGGCTACCAGCTCGGCCGCCAGTGGGGCATCGGGCAAACCGGCAAGGACAACGGCGTGCTGCTCATCGTGGCGCCGAACGAGCGCAAGGTGAGGATCGAGGTTGGGCGCGGGCTCGAGCCCATCGTCACCGACCTCATGAGCAGGATCATCATCGAGAACGCGATCCTGCCGGAGTTTCGCCGCGGTAATTTCGGTGCCGGCATCCGTGCCGGCGTACGCGATCTCAAGGACACATTGCTCGGCGATGCGGAGGCCGTGAAGGAGCGTGCGCGCGGCCTCAGCGAAGGCGACGGCCCGGACTGGATGGGCCTGCTCATGATCGCGTTCTGGATCGCGATCATCGTGTTTATCCTTTATGCGCAATCGCAGTACGCCGCCCAGCAGCAGCAATCTATGGGCGGTGACCAGCGGCGGCGCGCGCGGCGCCGGCGCGACAACGACGCGGGTCCGATCATCTTTCCGGGCGGCGGGTCCGACAGCTGGGGCGGCGGTTGGTCCGGCGGCAGCGGAGGGGGCGGCTGGTCGGGTGGCGGCGGCGGATTCGGCGGCGGCGGCGCGTCGGGGAGCTGGTGAGGAAGAGACGAACGATGGGATCGATATTCTCGGAAAGCGACGAGCACCGCATCGCGGAGGCCATCTCGCGCGCCGAAAAGGCGACCTCGGGCGAGATCGTCGCGGTGGTGGCGGCGGAAAGCAGCACCTATCTTTATGCGCCGTTCCTGTGGGCCTCGGCGATCGCGCTCTTCGTGCCGTGGCCGCTGATCGTGTGGACGTGGTGGCCGGCGGCGTGGATCTACCTCGCGCAGCTCGCGGTGTTCGCCATCGTGCTCGCGGCAACGCTGCCGCGGCCGATCCGCTATTGGCTGGTGCCGCAGTGGATCAAGCGGGCGCGCGTGCACCGGCGCGCCATGGAGCAGTTCCTGGCGCAGAACCTGCACACGACGCGGGGGCGCACGGGCGTGCTCATCTTCGTCTCGCTCGCGGAGCGGCAGGCGGAGATCGTAGCGGATGCCGGCATCGAGGCGCGCGTGCCCAAGGGGACGTGGCAGGAGATCGTGTCGCGGCTGACGTCGGCGTTCACCACGGGGCGCCACACGGATGGATTCGTGGCCGCGATCGAGGCGGTGGGCGGGCATCTCGCGACGCACTTCCCGCCCGGCTCGTGCGACGCCAACGAGCTTCCCGACCACCTCATCGTTCTGGACGAGGGTTGAGCTAGGCAACCAGCGCGTCTGGATCCCGGCCTGCGCCGGGATAACGTTCCATGTGTGGAAGCCGCTCGGCTTTTACTCAACGTCACTCCGACGCAGGTCGGGGCCCAGATGCGTCTCCGTATCGCCAAGACACCATGCGTTGGTCGCTTATCCTGCGACGGTGAGAACGACTTTGCCGGTGGCTTCGCGGCGGTCGAGGATGGCGATAGCGTCGCGGATGTCGGCGAGCGGGAGCGCGGCGTGGATGCGTACGGCGAGTTTGCCGGCTGCGATCCAATCCAACACGTCGACCATGTTGGCGCGGTGGCGCGCGGGATCGCGGCGCACGGCCTCGCCCCAGAACACGCCGATCGCATCGGCGCCCTTCAGCATGAGCAGATTGAGCGGCAGCTTCGGAATGTCACCCGCCGCGAAGCCGACGACGAGGAAGCGTCCCTCCCAGGCCAGCGCGCGTACGGCTGGCTCCGCGTACGCGCCGCCGACGCAATCGTAGACCACATCGACGCCGCGGCCGCCGGTCAGGTCCTTCAGCGCCTGCTTGAGGTCGGCGCTGTCGTAGTCGACCGTCTCGTCGGCGCCGGCGGCCTTGCATACGTCGAGCTTGTCGCCGCGGGCCGCGGCGATGACGCGCGCGCCCATGAGCTTCGCGATCTCGACGGCGGCCTGTCCCGCGCCGCCCGAGGCACCGAGCACGGCGACGGTCTCGCCCGGCTGCAAGCGGCCACGATCCCTCAGCCCATGCATCGCCGTGCCGAAGGTGACGGAAACGGCGGAGGCCACCTCGTCGGAGACGCCGGCGGGGATGGGGATCAGGCTTGCGGCGGGGACGACGACCTTCTCACGCGCCCCGCCATAGCCGAGCGCGGCGGCGACGCGCGTTCCGGCCGCGATGCCGGTGACGCCGGGCCCCAGACTCTCGACCACGCCCGCGATCTCGCCTGACGGCGAAAAGGGGAGATCTGGCCTGGTCTGGTACTTGCCGCGCGTGATGAGGGTGTCGAAGAAGTTGAGCGCCGCCGCCTTGACGCGCACCACGGCCTCGCCCGGCCCGGCCACGGGATCGGCCACGTCCTCGACGACCACGCCCTCGGGGCCGTCGAGGGTCTTGCAAAGGGCCGCCTTCATGTGTGACCTCCCGGGATCGGAATTCCTGCCGCCCCCTCCTAGCGGGCGTGCGGCCTCGAAGCGAGCCCCTTCATGACCACGCCAGCCGCCCCCTCGTCCTGGCCACCCAAAGCGCGCGGCTATTTCGCCATCGGGGCGGAGCGCTCGTCGAAGGCGTTGAACCTCGGCAACCTCTTGCGCTCGGCGCATGCGTTCGGGGCGAGCTTCACCTTCACCGTCGGCGCGCAGTACCAGGCGCTGGAAGCCCGCGCCGACACGTCGAAGGGCGGCCTGCACCTGCCGCATTACAACTGGGCGACGCCCGCCGACCTCGTCCTTCCCAAGGGCTGCAAGCTGGTCGGCATCGAGCTCCTGGACGAGGCCATCGCGCTGCCGAGCTTCCGCCACCCGCTGCAGGCCGCCTATGTGCTCGGGCCTGAACGGGGCTCGCTCTCGGACGCGCTACTCGCGCGCTGCGATTTCACGGTCAAGATCCCGACCAGCTTTTGCGTCAACGTGGCGATGGCCGGCGCCATCGTGATGTACGACCGCGTGAAAAGCCTGGCCCCGTTCGCGGAGCGGCCGATCTCGGAAGGGGGCCCGGCTCCGAACGCGGAAAAGGTGCGTGCGGATGGCCACCGTAAGGGACGGAGCAGTGGGTGACAGACCAGCATGCAACCCCGTATAACGAGGCCGGATTCGCCGGACGACTTCGCCAGGATCATGGAGCACTCGACCGCCGCATGAGACCCTTTGCTGCAACGATCCCGAGCCTCATCCCTCTCGTCGCGCTGCTCTCGGCCGCGCCGGCGTTGGCGCAAACGACCGAGCCCGGCTCGCTCAAGACCGGCACGGCGGGCGATTGGATTATCCATCAGAACGCAGGCGACGGGCCCAAGATCTGTTTCGCCGCCACGCAGCCCAAGATCAAGGAGCCGGCAGGCGCCAACCGGTCGAAGGTCGTGCTCTACGTCTCGGCGTGGCCCAAGGACGGCGTGAAGTCCGAGGTCTCGGTCAAGCTCGGCTACAAGGCCAAGCCGGATACGCCGGTGGCGGTGACGGTGGGCGAGGAGGCGTTTCAGCTTTTTGCCGACGAGGACCGCGCCTATGTCGCGGAAGCCGCGGACGAGGCGAAGCTGGTCGAGGCCATGAAGAAGAGCTCGCAGCTGGTTGTGAAGGCCACCAGCACGCGCGGCACGGAGACGACGGACACCTACTCGCTCAACGGGCTCGGCCCGGCCCTCGACGCCGTCGCGAGCGCGTGCCCCTGAGTCTCGTTGCGCTCGCGCTCTCGCCCGGAAGCGATTTCCATGCGGAGCATGGCTCCGCCACCATGATCAATCGCTTCCGATCTCTCCCCACCGGGAGAGGTGTAGCCCCTCTCCACATTACATCACGACGAAGGTCGGGGCCTCCGCAAGCATCGTCAAACTCGTCGTGAAATATCTAGCGGGCGCGGTCGGGATTGCGGAGCTGGATGTAGAGGGCGCCTTCGCCGCCGTGGGGGATGGCGGCGGCCGTGTAGCTCACCACGACGGCGCGCAGCTCCGGCTCGGCAAGCCACAGGGGCACGTTGCGCCGCAACACGCCGCGCTCAGCCCCCATGATGCCGTCCTCGTCGCGGATGCGCGGAGCGCCCTTGCCGGTGATGACGAGCACCCATTTCAGGCCGCGGCTGAAGCACGAGAGCAGAAAGCGGCGCAGCGCCTTGTGCGCCTCGTGCTGGCGCATGCCGTGCAGGTCGATGCGCGCCTCGATCTCGAATTGCCCCTGGCGCAGCTTGCGCGCGGCCTTGCGGTCGAAGCTCGCGAGGCCGGGCGCCGTGAGCGAGGCCTTGGCTTGCGGCGCGGGAACGCTCGCCTGACGCGCGGCCGCGGGCTTCTTTTCCTCACGCTTTTCCGGCTTTGCATTCGGAGCAAAGGGCGGGGCGTCCTCCGCCTCCTCGACGCTCGGGTGATGGCGCGATTTCTTTGCGCGCAACGGCTTCAGGCTCGAGGCTGTGTGCTCCCAGAGCGCTTCGTCCTCCTTGGTCAGGTGCCGCCGATGTGGAGGAGGAAACGGCTTCTTCATGGCATGCGCGGGAGGAGCACGAAGAAGCGGGCGGGGTGCTTGGTGCCGCCCGCGAGGCGGCCGGCCTCATCGCCTGAGCCGAAATAGATGTCGCCGCGCTCAGGCCCGCGGATGGCCGAGCCCACGTCCTGCGCGATCATGAGGCGCGCGAAGCTCCGGCCGTGCCATGGCGTGAGCTCCGGCGCGCTCACATAAACGGGCGTGCCGAGCGCATGGAAGCCGGTATCGACGGCGAGGCTGCGGCCGTCGGAGAGCGGGATCTCGAGCGAGCCGAGGGGGCCGTCCGCTTCATTCGCCAGCTCGCGGAAGAAAACGAACGAGCGGTTCTCCTGCATGACCTTGCGCCCGCGCGCGGCGTCGGCGGCGAGCCAGGCTTTGAGGGAGGCCAGCGTCATGTCCGCCGCCGAGACGTGGCCCGCATCAATGAGCACGCGGCCAACGGAGGTGTAGGGGTGGCCGTTCTTGCCGTCGTAGGTGATGCGCGCCGTGGTGCCGTCCGGGAAGCGGATGCGGCCCGAGCCCTGGATGTGCATGAAGAAGGTGTCGACCGGATCAGCCATCCAAATGAACTCGAGGCCCTGGCCCGCGAGCGCGCCGCCGTCCTCTATGTCGGCGCGGGTGGCGTAGGGCTCGGTGCCGTGCGCGGTCTTGCGGGCGTGCGTCAGGCCGCCGGCGAGCGCGCCGCGCTCCTCCTCGCGCACGAGGTTCACGAGGTCCGGCGGGCGGCGGTAGATGGGGATGGGGTAGGCGGCGCATACGGAGCGCGATCCGGCGAGCAGCGGCTCGTAGTAGCCGGTGACGAGGCCGTCGGCGCCGTTGTGGGCGACCCGATGCGGGACGAAGCTGCGCTCGAAGAAGGATTTGGCGGCGGCGGAGTCCGTGATCTGTCCGGAAACGGCTGCGGCGTGCGCCGCACGCTCGATCAGCGCGCCGCTGGCGGTCGCGGTGTTGCCGGAGGCAAGCGAAGCCGCGCGGCGGATGGGCTCGGCCGAGCGCACGAAGGCCGCGAACGCCGCGAGGTGATCGTCCTCGGCCCAACCCGGGAGCTCATCGAAGCTTACGGGCTCGTAGGCCGCGTGCACCGCGGGCGCTTCAGTCGTGCGGGCTCCAAGCGGCATGGCGCGGCAGACAACTAACTAGTTCGGCGCCTGTGTGCCGACGAGCTTCCAGTTGACGTTGCGGCGCGCGTCCTTGGTCGAGATGTCGCGCGAGAAGGTCCAGATGTCCGTCACGTCCTTGATGCGATGCTCGTCGCCGTCGATGACGTTGCCCGCCTTGTCGCGCGTCGCCGAGATCAACTGGCTGACGAAGCGCACCGTGACGCTGGCGATGCCCTTGGGGCTCACTTCCGCCTCCAGGATATCGGCCTTGTTGATGCCGACGAAACTCTGGTCGATGACCTGGCCGCGCTGCTCGCGCTCGGCAATGGCACGGCTGAAGCTGTCCAGCACGTCGGCCGAGAGGAGATCGCGCAGCATGCGGCGGTTGCCCTCGGCGAAGGCGGTGACGATCATCTCGTAGGCCTGGCGCGCGCCGCGCAGGAACTGCTCCGGATCGAACTTCGTGTCGAGGCGCAGGATGTCCATCAGGCGGGCGGCGAGCGCGGAATCTTCGCCGGCAAACGACTTGATGCGCGCCTCGACCTCGGCCACCGAGACCGACGTGTCCGCCACCTCGGCCTCGCGCTCGCGGCGCGGCAGGGCGACGACCTTGTCGGCCTGGGCCTGGGCGGTCTTCTGCATCTGCGCCTCGCGACGGCGCTGCTCGATGCGGGCCTCGTCGTCGCTGGACCTGCGCCCGAGCACGCTCCTGAGCTTCACGATGGCGACAATGGCAACGATAAGGGAAAGGAGCGTCAGCAGATTGATTTCGCCATTCATTGTCGGCAGCTTCCCGGCGAGGCCCGCAGAAATAGGGGCGTTTGGCCTGATGTAAGAACGCTCGTGAGAGGTGTCCAGGCGTCGGCGCCTCCCGGCAGCACGGCTGGCCGCCTTTCGGGCGCTAAGGATGGCCTTCAACTTAGGCCACAACGAGGGAGAAGC
>JBFXEP010000170.1:0-6824 GCA_050179995.1 Hyphomicrobium sp. | reverse complement strand
AGCGCGCCGCGTGAGATCCCGGCCCACAATCCGTGGATGGTCACTGTTGGTCTGTTCATGATCTATGTCGGCTTCTTCGGCTTCTACGCCGCCTGCCACATCCCGATGGCGAACATTGCAGCGGAAGGCCAGCCGGCCTACTGGACGGCCACCAACATTTACGGCTTCCCGATCACGCTGTCGGGCGTCACCATGAACTTCCTGCTCGCCCTCTTCGGCGGCATGATGACGGCGTATATGATCTCGGGCGGCAATGCCTTCTGGACCTTCTCAGGCGGTCTCACCGGCCTGATCAGCGCCAGCGCCGGCAACGATCTCTACCACCCCGTGATCGCCCTCGCGATCGCCGTCGTCGGTACGATCATGGCCTACTACCTGCACAACTGGGTGGAGAAGACGTTCAAGCTCGACGACGCCGTCGGCGCCGTGGCCGTTCACGGCTACTGTGGTCTCTTCGGCGGCATCGTGGCTGGCTTCGCGCTCTGGGGCTATCCGGCCATCTATCCGAGCGCGGGCGCCCTCGTCTCGCTGTCGGAAGGCGCCGGCTGGTTCGGCACCAACGCCGAAGGCCTGCCGATCGTCACGCCGATGGGCAACATCATCTGCTCGCTCGTCTTCGCCATCGGCTTCGGGTTCATCCCGGGCTACGTGATCAGCCTCATCCTCAAGATGTTCGGCCTGCTCCGCGTCGATCCGAAGGTCGAGCTGACGGGTCTGGACGGCGAGCATGTCGGCGCGACCTACCCCAACCTCTCTGGCGCCGAAGCAGCTTTCGAGAAGCTTCAGCTCAAGGAAGGCCGCTCCAAGGTCTAATCGCACGCAACAAGGAGTTCGGACATGAACACCGGAATTACGTCACTCGCCAAGCTGCCCGAGGTCACCGCGGCCTATCCGTTCCATGGAATGGAGGTCCCGTTTGCCATCGGCTTGCTGGGCTTCTTCGTCGTCTTCCTTGCCTGGCAGCTCGTCATGGAGGCCAAGCATCACAAGGCCATCATCGGCAACTTCACGGCAAGCCCCGCCGAGTAGGCACCCGGCGCGCACGATCACCTCGGGCCTTTCGAGCCCGGGTGATCGTCGGCTCGCAGAACGGTTTCCGTCGGCAGGCTGAGCACCCCGGCCGGCGGAGTGTAGCTCGAGGCTCCAGGACACCTCGGCCTGGGGCCTCGAGATTTTGGCACTGGCAGCGCCGTGACAACGCTGAGCCATTGCCCTACGTTGGCCACCCATCACCCGCCGCTAACTGTTCATGTCCCCCAGCCTTTTCTCCATTCCCCTCGAGCTTTGGATGTTCGCCGCGATCCTAATCGGGGTCGCCGTCTTCCATCACCACACGCTTGCCGTAGCGCTCGCGGGCGTCGCCACGGTGGCCGCCTACAAGGTCGCCGTCACCGGCTTCAAGACCGGCGACGGCTTCGCCGGCCTCGCCGCCCACTTCGGCCATGAATGGGTGCTGCTCGCCAATCTGCTCTTGCTGCTGACCGGCTTCGCCCTCCTCGCCCGCCACTTTGAGGAGTCGCATATCCCGGCCGTCATGCCGAACCTGCTGCCGGACGACTGGACCGGCGGGCTGGCGCTCCTCGCCGTGATCTTCGTGCTGTCGGCGTTCCTCGACAACATCGCCGCCGCCGTCATCGGCGGCACAGTCGCCCGCAACGTCTTCCGCGGCCGCGTCCACATCGGCTTTCTGGCCGCCATCGTCGCCGCCTCCAACGCCGGCGGCTCCGGCAGCGTCGTCGGCGACACCACGACCACCATGATCTGGATCTCGGGCGTGAGCCCGCTCGCCGTTCTGCACGCCAACGTCGCCGCCGTCGTGGCGTTCGCCGTGTTTGCCATCCCCGCAGCGCTGAGCCAGCAGCGCTTTCAGCCGATCGTCAAGGATGCTCCGCCGGACACCAGGATCGTGCCGGGACGCATCGCCATCGTCGTCCTCATCCTGGTGAGCGCCATCGCCGCCAACGTCCTGGCCAACCTCTATGCGCCGCAGGTGCTCGATCACGTGCCCCTCGTCGGCCTCGCCGTCTGGGCGGCGATCCTCGTCGCCCTGCCCATGCACGCGCCCGATTGGAGCATTCTGCCCGAGACGGCGAAGGGGTCTCTCTTTCTGCTCGCGCTCGTGGGAACGGCGTCGATGATGCCGATCGAGGCGCTGCCTCCCGCCTCCGCCACCACCGCGTTCACGCTGGGCTTCGTCTCGGCCGTGTTCGACAACATCCCGCTGACCGCGCTCGCCATCAAGCAGGGCGGCTACGACTGGGGCTTCCTCGCCTACGCCGTCGGCTTCGGCGGCTCGATGATCTGGTTCGGGTCGTCGGCCGGCGTGGCCCTCTCCAACCTCTACCCCGAGGCCAAGTCGGTGAAGGCGTGGGTGATGGCCGGCTGGGCCATTCCACTGGCCTACGTGGTGGGCTTCGCCGTGATGTTCGCGACCCTCGGCTGGTCGCCCTGAGGCTCCGTCACCCGCCCGAGATGGCGGTCAGCACGTGCACCCGCGCGCCGGGCGGCACGACCGTCTCGAGCGACGCCCGGGCCCCGGCGACGAAGATATTGATGTGGCGGCGGATGCGCGGCGTCGAATCGCAGAGCCGGTCGCGCATGCCCGGCCAGCGCTGATCGAGCGCTCCGACCAGCTCCCCGACGGTTCCCGCCGCGACAGCGACCTCCCGCTCCGCATCGGGAAAGAGCGCGAGCAACGCCCGCGGCAGCACCACCGTGACCGTACCGTCCGCCACCTCCATCAGTCCTCGATCACCAGTGTCTCGACCGACGAGATGGCCGGCAGATGCTGGGCGAGGCACGTCCAGCTCTCGCCCTCGTCCGCACTGGCGTAGAGCGCCCCGCCCCCGGTGCCGAAATAGACCCCGGCCGGCTCGAGCCGGTCCGTCGCCAGCGCCTGGCGCAGCACGCCGAAGTAGGCATTCTCCTGCGGCAGCCCGCTGCGCAGCGCCGACCAGGATGCGCCCCCGTCGCGCGTCCGCCACACGGCCGCCCTCGCCTCCGGCATGTAGCGCCCCTGGATGTCGCCGTTGAGCGGCATCAGGAACAGCGTGTCCGCATCACGCGGATGCGCGGCCGTCGGAAAGCCGAATGTGGAGGGCAGGCCCGCCTCGATGCTGACCCACTGCCTGCCACCATCGTCGCTGCGGTACATGCCGCAATGGTTCTGCTGGTAGAGCCGGTCGCCGCCGCCCGGCGCCAGCACGAGGTTGTGCACGCACTGGCCGATCTCGGGGTAGCGCTCCTCCTCCGGCATGAAGTCGGCGCGCGTGCCGCGGTTGCGCGGCTCCCAGCTCGCCCCGCCATCCGCCGTGTGGAACACGCCGGCCGACGAGATGCCGACCCATATTTTCCTCGCATCCTCGGGATGCGGCACGATCGTATGCAGAATGAGCCCGCCGCCGCCCGGCTGCCAGTGCTCGCGCGAGGGATGCGCCCTGAGCCCCGCGACCTGCGACCAGGTAAGGCCGCCGTCGGTGCTCTTGAACAGCCCCGCGGGCTCGACGCCCGCATAGAGCCCGTCCCGACCTTGCGCGAGGCTCCACGCCGCCTTCACCGGCTCCTCGCCTTTCGCATAGGCGAGCCCCTCGCTCGAATGCGTCCAGGTCTCGCCGAGATCGGTCGACTTCCACACCGCGGCCCCGAACCACGCATTGCCGCCCGCGGCATAGATGCTGCCCGTGGCTGGATCGGCCGCCGCGTGTTGGATGGGCCACGTCGCGCAGAACGGCCCCTTGATCTCCCACGACCGGCGCTCCGCGTCGCTCGCGACGATGAACGCCCCTTTCTTGGTCCCGACCAGGATCAGAACTTTTGTCACCGGCACCTCCCAGAATTTTGCGCGTCACGCGTGCGGCGCGGCGGCGGACCCGCCTTCGACCATCGCCTTGAGATCGGCGAGCCCCGCCTCGAAATCGCCGCCCACCATCTTATCGACGTTGAAGAAGAGGTGCGCGACCTTCGCCATCAGCGGCGACTGCCCCTGCATGCTCCAGGTCACCTTGGTCGCGCCGCCCGCGGGCTCGAGCGTGAACGTGATGAGGTTCTTGGCCGAGATGGGCTTCAGCATGTTGAGATCGATGTCGATGCGCGAGGGGGCTTGCACATCCGCGACCACGAGCGAGCCCGCCCCGACGCTGCCGTTGCCCTCCCACGCGTAACTCTGCCCCTTGCCGCTCTCGGGCCCGCCGAAGCTGCGCGTCATGTCCGGGTCCTTCTTCTCATAGGGCGACCAGGTCGCGAATTTCCGCAGGTCGGTGATCAGGGGAAAGATCGCCTCGCGCGGCGCGGCGATCGTGGTCGAGCGCGCGACCCGGAACGAATCCGGCTGTGTCGCCGCGTAGGCCACGAGACCCGCCGCCAGGACCGCGAGGCCGATGACGACGAACAGCGCTGATTTGAGCAGCATCATGATGATCTCCATTTGCTCTGCGTCCGCGGCCTAAGACGCCTTGGCGACGCGCTCGCGCAGGCGCTCTTCCTGCTCGCGAAGCTCGGGCGTGAACTCGGCACCGAAGTCTTCCGCCTCGAACACGGGCCGGATTTCGAGCTCGCTCGTGCCGGCATGCGGATTGGGACAGCGCCTCGCCCATTGGATCGCCTCGTCCATCGAACCGACCTTCCAGACCCAGAAACCCGCCACGGTGTTCTCGAGCGGGAACGGTCCCTGCGTGACGGTGCGATCCTTCCCCGAGAAGGTCACCCGCGCCCCCTTCGACGTCGGATGCAGCCCCTCGCCGGCCTGCATCACGCCGGCATTGACCAGCTCCTCGTTGAATTTGCCCATGGCCTCGAGCAGCCCCTTGCTCGGCATCTCGCCGGCCTCGGACTCCCGCGTTGCCTTGACCAGAACGATAACCTTCATGGCGATCTCCATTTCGTTGTGTGTGTTGTGCGTCTGCCTGTCGTTCGAACCTAGGACGAGAGCCAGGCGCCCCGGCCGACATCAGCGCCTCAAAAAATTCGAGCGGCGCGAATACGCGCAGCCCTTCAGCGGCTTACGGTTTCGTGCCGCGCGTGCGCCCGGCCGGCGCCTTGCGCTCCGCGAGGCGGTCGAGATGCATGCGGATGTGCTGCGCCTCCTGCGTCGTGCGTGCGAGCGCGATGGCCCGGTCGAAGGCCTCGCGCGCCTCCGCGATGCGCCCGAGATCGGACAGGAGCGCGCCCTTGAGCCCGAAGAAATGAAAATAGCCGCCGAGCTTCGACGCCAGCGGCGCGATCATGGCCAGCGCCGCCTCGGGGCCCTGCACCTTGCTCACCGCCACCGCGCGGTTGAGCGTCACCACGGGCGACGGCTGCAGCGCCTCGAGCCCGCCGTAGAGGAAATCGATCTGCGCCCAGTCCGTCGCCTCGAAGCTCGGCGCCGTGTCGTGCAGCGCCGCGATCGCCGCCTGGATCTGGTACGGACCCGGCCGGCGATGGCGCATCGCCTTGTCGATCAGCGCCTCGCCCTCGGCGATCATGGTGCGGTTCCAGAGGTCCCTGTCTTGGTCCTCGAGCAGCACGATGGCCCCGTCGGCATCGATGCGCGCGTCCGACCGCGCATGCTGCAAGAGCATGAGCGCCGAGAGCCCCAGGATCTCGGGCTCGGAGGGAAAGAGCCTGAGCAGCAGGCGCGACAATCGGATGGCCTCGTCGCAGAGCGGCGTCCTGACGTGCACCTCCCCGCCGCTCGCCGAGTAGCCCTCGTTGAAGAGCAGGTAGAGCATCGCCGCCACCGTGCCGAGCCGCTCGCTGCGCTCGACCGCGCCCGGCGTCTCGAACGCGACACCTGCTTCCGAAATGCGCCGCTTGGCGCGCGTGATGCGCTGCTCCATGGCGCTCTCGCCGACCAGGAACGCCTTGGCGATCTCCGCCACTGTCATCCCCGACACCACCCTCAGCGCCAGCGCGATTTGCTGTGTGGAGGGAAGCGCCGGATGACAGCAGGTGAAGAGGAGCCGCAGGATGTCGTCGCGATAGTGCGCATCATCGAGCCGGTCGACGAGCGCGCTTTCCGCATCATCGAGGTCCGAGAGCCGCCCGTCGTCCTCGGGCAGCGCCTCGGATTTGCGCTCGCGGCGGATGGCATCGAGCGCCACGTTGCGCCCCACCATGATGAGCCACGCCGCAGGGTCGCGCGGCGGGCCGTTCTCCGGCCACGACTTCAAGGCCTTGAGAGAGGCTTCCTGGAAGGCTTCCTCGGCCCGGTCCAGATCGCGGAAATAGCGCAGCAGCGCCGCCATGGCCTGGGGACGGGCTCCCGTGACGGCAGCGTCGAGCCAGGCGAGGTCGGTCACGCGCCGGCGCTCCAGTTCTGGAACTGCTCGACCGGGCGGATCTCGTAAGCGCCGCCCGGGTTCGCGTCCCCGAGCTCGCGCGCGAAGGCGACCGCCTCGTCGAGGTTCGCGCAGTCGATCATGAAGAAGCCGAGCAGCTGCTCCTTGGTCTCGGCGAACGGCCCGTCGAGCACGACCGCGGGCTCGTTGTCCTTGCGCAGCGTGGTGGCCGCCGTGGTCGGCATCAGCTTGGCGACCGGGCCGAGCGTGCCCGCCTTGGCGTGCCGCTCGAGCACAGCCCCGAGCTTGCCCATGACGGCCTCCTCGTGCTCCCGGCTCCAGGCGCACACGACATCCTCGGAATGGTAGCAAAAGACTGCGTACTTCAAGGCGTCCACCCTCCATGTTCATCTGTTGCGAGGACGAACGGGAGGAGGCGCTCCCGACCGGCTCCCCGCCAAAAGCCCAAGAAAAAAATCTGCCCGCTCAAGCCGTTCCGTCGGGAACAGCGGCCCCGCGGCGTTTGGCGCACAGTCCTCTCATCAGACGATGGTCAGACGATGGAGA
>JBFXEP010000169.1:0-6832 GCA_050179995.1 Hyphomicrobium sp. | reverse complement strand
CGTCGAGTACAAGTTCAGTTTCGCGCCCTATACGATGCCGCTTACCGAGCGCGAGGGCGTGCTGCTGCCGGTCGACCTCTGGAGCCAGTTCCGCAACTGGCTGTCCGGCACCGCGCCGCCGGGCGGCGTGCTGACGACCACCTTCGCCAGCCACCAGGGCATCTTCGGCCTCGGCATCCGCTCCGCCCCCATCGCCGCGCCGTAAGTCACATCACCGTCGCGCTCGCGGAGACTGGCGTAGGCCCCAGCCGCAGCCCGCCCCGGCTCCAGCTTCCCTCACTCACTCCATGGCCGGGCTTGACCCGGCCATCCCGGGCGGGTGTTTCGACGGGCGCGCAAGGAGCGCCTGGATGGGCGCCTCAAGGGCGGCCACCATGACGTTGTTTTTTGTGCACCCGGCTGCCTCCAACTAATGTCATGGCCGCGAAGGCGGCCATCCACGCAAGCGTCAGTTCGCCGACACGGCCGCGTCTCAGAAGCGCCTGAGCAGCCGCTCGAGGTAGTCGAGCTCGGTCGGCGCGCGCGTGGCCTCGCCGAGCCGCCGGCGCAGCTCTTCGAGGATCTCTCGCGCGCGCTGCACGTCGATCTGGTCCGGCACCTTGACCGACGTGCCGAGATCAGGCCCTTGCGTGCGCTGCGGACGCCCGAGCGGATCGCGCGGCGTATCGCCCGACTGGCCGTAGCGCTGCGGCATGTTGCGCATCATCTCCTGCGCCATGTTCTGCGCGCCCTGGCGCATCTGATCGAGTGCGCGGCCCTGCTGCTCGGTCGCCTCCGCGAGATCGCCGCGCTCAAGCGCCTCCTCCGCGCTCTGCATCGCACTCTCGGCGTCCCCGAGCTGCTGGCTCGGCTGGCCGCCCTTCTCGCGCATCTCCTTCTGCAGTTGCCCGAGCCGCTCCTTGAGCTCGCGCTGCCGTTGCATGAGATCGTCGAGGCCGCGCTGGCCGTCGCCCTGCCCGAGCTGGTCGCCGCGGCCCTGCTGGCCTTGACCGCCCTGCTGACCGCGCTGGCCGCGTCCGCGCTGCGCCTGATCCGACTGGCCCGGCGGCGCGCCGATGTTGCCCTGCTGGCCGTCGCCGCCCATGCCCTTCATACCCGGCGGCGGCTTCTGCTTCTGGCCGCCCTGCTGGCCCTGCTGATCGCCACCCTCGCGCCGCTCGTTGAACGTATCGTCCATGAGCTGCTGCTGGTCGCCGACCATGTTGCCGAGCTCCTCCATCATCTTCATCATCTCTTGGTTCTTCTGCGCCTGGGCCTGGTCCTGGCGGCCCGCCTGCAGTCGTTCCATGAGGTCCTGCATTTCGGAGAGAAGCTGCTGCGCCTGCTCGCGTGACCCGGTCCGCGCCATCTCCTCGAGATTGCGCATCATGCGCTCGAGATCCTCCTGCGCGAGCATCTGCTGGTCGGGGTTCTGGCCCTCCTGCGGCTGCTGGCCCTCGTTCTCCTGCGCAAGCTGCTTCATGAACTCGTTGAGCGCCTGCCGGAGCTCCTGCATGAGCTGCTTGATCTCTTCCTCGGACGCCCCGTTCTCGAGCGCCTTGGCGAGCTTGTCCTGCGCTTCCTTGAGCGCGCGCTCCGCGTCCGACAGGTTGCCGTCCTCGATCCGGAGCGCCACCTGCCAGAGCTGATCGATCACGCTCTTGAAGCCCGCGCGTGTGCGATCGCTGATCAGGCGATGGCGCGCCGTCCGGAGGCCCAGGTAAACGCGCAGATCATCGATGAAGCCTTCAGGCTCGAGCGTCAGCGCGTCGAGCGCACCGACCACCTCCGGCCGGTAGCGGCTGTCGTCGAGAAGCTTCTTGCGCTGCTCGACCACGGCGCGAGCGAGCGGCTTCGTGAAGCGGCGCTCGGGCAGGATCATCTCGAAGCCGGCGCTGCGCCCTTCCTGTCCGGCCGCATCCTTGGCGGTGAGCGTCATGATCACGCGGCGCCCCGCCCATGGATGCGAGGCCATCTCGAAGTAGGTGTGCGCTTCCGCCGACGTGGCGTTGGCCTTCGGCAGCCTGAGCTCGAGCTTGGGCGGACGCATCAGCGGCGCGCGCGGCCCCCGCGGAGGCTCGGGCCGCGCCCACGCCGTCTTGGGGTCGCGCGGCGGATCGGGAAGCCGCTTGAGAGTTGTCCCGGCCGACACGACACCATAGTCGTCCTCGACCTTGTAGGTGAGCTTGAGCGAGCCGCGCGGCGTGAGCTCGGGCGGACGCGAGAGCGAGATCTTGGGCACCTGGTCCGGCGTCACGACGACCTGCCAGCGCGCGAGCTCTGTTCCGCCCGCCATCGCCCGCACGGTCGCCGAATGCTTCATCTCGTAGCGCACCTCCATGAGGTCGCCCACGTCCTCCTGCGCCTTGGCGTCGACGCGCTCGACCGCCACCGGCTCGCCCTTGCCGACCGTCGGCTCGACCTCGATCGCAAGCGGCACGTCGCCCATGCCGCCGACGCGCACGATCAGGAGGCTCTTGATCGGCACCTCCGGCACGTGCTTGGGCGTGCTCGCATCCGCCGCGGCAGGCGGCTGCTTCACGCCACCCGCACCGTCCGCCAGCATCACGGGAGGCCGCCCGGTGTAGGTCGGCGGCGTCAGCCACGCATCGAGCCGTGCCTCGGAGGCCGCGATCTGCGACCCGAAAGTGAAGGCGCCGCGCAGGCGGTCGACGAACTGGTCGCCGAGCAGCGCCGTCGCCGCGACGAGCGCGAGCAGCCCCGCGGCGCGGACGGCGAAGGGATCGAAACGGTCGGTGCGCGGCCGCGGCGTGCCGGAACGCAGTTTCGCGAGCAGAGCCGCCATGCGCGCGCGGTGCGCCTGCCAGATGGCGAGCGTCGCCGGGTCGGACGACGGTGCGCTGACCGTGTCCTCGTACGACGTAGCCGGCCGGTGCGGGACGCCTGACACGCGCTCGATGCGCCGGATCGCCTCGTCGCGGGTGGGCCACGTCACCCGGGCCATCGCCACCAGGGCGGCGACGAGCGCCAGTGCGAAGAGCGCGAGCAGAGCGACGTGGGCGGCGACCGGCAGGCGCGGCCAGAGCCCCGCATAGGATACCGCGAGGAAGGCACCGGCCACCGCCAGCACGAGCCAGCTCTTGAGCCAGATCTGCTCCAAGACGGCGGCCATGCGGGCGCGCCAAATCTTCCGCTCGAACGCGCGGTTTGCGGCCTTCGGTCCCTGATCCATCTCCATGGGCAAAAACCTAGCATGGGCTCGGGGGGCGCTTCATTACAAAGCGCTAACGTTCACCAAGCTCTGAGGGTCCGCCAAGACGCCGATTATCTATGGATCGCGTGCTCTTGGCGGACTGGCGTGGGTCCCGACCTGCGTCGGGATGACGTTGAGTATAGGGCACGCGGCCAGACCGAATAATTCCGTCATGCCGGCGAAGGCCGGCACCCACGCAAGCCTCAACACCCGCACCGGAGGACGGTTACGAGGACGCGAGCCACGGCGGCAGGCGGTCGAGGCCGATCAGGTCGTCGAAGCTGGGCCGCGGGCGCACGACGGCGTAGTCCCCGCCGCGCACCAGCACCTCGGGCACCAGGAGCCGGGTGTTGTAGGTCGACGACATCACCGCCCCGTAGGCCCCCGCCGTCATGACGGCTATGAGATCGCCCTCGGCGAAGGCCGGCAGCTCACGCTCGAGCGCCAGATAGTCGCCGGTCTCGCACACGGGCCCGACGATGTCCTGCAGCGCGAGCGGTCCGGCACGCGACCCATCCACCGGCCACACCTCGTGATAGGCCTCATAGAGGGTCGGCCGGATGAGATCGTTCATCGCCGCGTCGACGATGGTGAAGCGCTTCCCCGCGCCGTCCTTCGCGTAGAGCACGCTCGCAACGAGGATGCCGGCGTTGCCGGTGATCATGCGCCCCGGCTCGAGATAGATCGTGGCCTCGAGGTCGCCGAGCGTCTCCTTGACGAGGCGCGCATACTCGTCCGGATGCGGCGGCACGTCGTTCGAGCCCCGATACGGCACGCCGAGCCCGCCGCCGATGTCGAGATGATGAATCGCATGGCCCGCGCGCCGCAGCTCGAGCGCAAGGTCGCGCATCAGGAGAAACGCATCGCGGAACGGAGCGAGATCGGTGATCTGGCTGCCGATGTGCATATGGATGCCGGACACGTCGAGCGCCGGCAGCCGCCGCGCCTCGGCATAGAGCGACGCCGCCCTGAGATAGGGAATGCCGAACTTGTTCTCGCTCTTTCCGGTCGAGATCTTGGCGTGCGTCTTGGCGTCCACGTCCGGGTTGACGCGCAGCGCGACGCGCGCCGTGGCGCCGAGACTTTGCGCCACCTCCGACAGCGCGGAAAGCTCGGCCTCGCTCTCGACATTGAAGCCGAAGATACCTTCGCCGAGCGCGTACGCCATCTCGGCCCGCGACTTGCCGACGCCCGCGAAGATGATCTTGTCCGCCGCCACGCCCGCCGCCCGCGCGCGCCTGAGCTCGCCTTCGGACACCACGTCCATGCCGGCCCCGAGCCGCGCCATGGTGGCCAGCACGGCCTGGTTGGAGTTGGCCTTGACCGCGAAGCAGATGACGGCGTCCTGGCCGGCGAAGGCCTCGGCCAGCACGCGGTAATGCCGCTCGAGCGTCGCCGTCGAATAGCAGTAGAACGGCGTCCCGACCTCGTCCGCGAGGCGCGGGAGCGGCACGTCCTCGGCGTGAAGCACGCCGTCCTTGTAGGCGAAGTGGTGCATGAGGAACGAGGGGTTCTAGAGTGCTTCCGGAAAAGTGGGAACCGGTTTTCCGATAAGAAGCACGACAAGACAAGGATCTAGAGGCTTTCCGCGATTCCATGAAAAGCGGAAAGCCTCTAGCGTGATTGCGAACGCACCTATAGCGGCAGTCGCGCCCAAGTGCTCCCGGAAAAACTCAGATCAGCCTCGACGTGTCAGCCACAGCCTGCCCCGGCGAAGGTGTTCGGTCCCGGGAGATTGGCGGGATCCAGACACTATCCACAGCGCCGCCCCGGCCCGGCAATCCGATGCGCACCGCTGCGATTTCAGAAGCGATAAGGAATACAGAGCTAGCGCAACAGGCCGTCGAGAATGAAGGGCTTGTGCGGCTTGGGCGCTGCGCCTTCGGCCTTGCCCTCGCCGGACTGAGCGTCGGCGGTCGGCTGCGCCTTGGCTTCGGCAGGGGTCTCAAGGCCGCCGCGCACGCCGCATCCGGCCAGCAGGAATGCCAGCCCGGCGACGACAAACATGGCGCGAAGCGAACTCATCATTCGAATTCAACCCCTGAAACCGGGCCTTTGAAAGGCCAAGCACCCGCGCCGCCACGAGAATTGGCGCTGCACAGGTACGTCCGGACGGACTTTAGCGCCCGGCGGCCTCCTTTTCCAAGCGCCGAGCCCACGCTCGCGCCATTTTGGCGACGTTCTGTGGCGAAGTTCCCCCATAGCTCTTGCGCGATTTCACCGAGTTCTCGACCGAAAGAACGGAATAGATTCCGCTGGTTATCCGCGGCTCCACCTCCTGCATCACCTCGATCGGCACATTTTCGAGCTCGAGCCCCCGGTCCTCCGCGGCCTTGACGATGGCCCCCGTCACGTGATGGGCCTCGCGGAACGGCATCTTGAGCTCCCGCACCAGCCAGTCGGCGAGGTCCGTCGCCGTGGAATACCCCCGCCCTGCGGCCGCGCGCATGGCGTCGCGCACCGGTTCGAGGTCGGCGATCATGCCCGCCATGGCCGCCAGCGCCAGCCGCAGCGAGGCCACCGCGTCGAAGGTCGCCTCCTTATCCTCCTGCATGTCCTTGGAATAGGCGAGCGGCAGCCCCTTCATGACAATGAGCAGGTTGTGGAAGGCCGCCGCGATGCGCCCGACCTTGGCCCTGACCAGCTCCGCCGCATCCGGGTTGCGCTTCTGCGGCATGATCGACGACCCGGTCGTGAACCGGTCCGAGAGCCGGATGAAGCCGAACTGCGGCGTCATCCAGATCACGATCTCCTCGGCGAGCCGCGAGAGATGCACCGCTGCGATTGAGGCGGCTGCCAGCACCTCGAGCGCGAAATCGCGGTCCGCGACGCCGTCGATCGAGTTCGCCATCGGCCGGTCGAACCCCAGGACCTCGGCCGTCTTGGCGCGGTCGATCGGGAACGACGTCCCGGCCAGCGCCGCCGAGCCGAGCGGGCATTCGTTGAGCCGCCGGCGCGCATCGACGAAGCGCCCGCGATCGCGCCCGAGCATCTCCACGTAGGCCAGCAGGTGATGGCCGAACGTGACCGGCTGCGCCGGCTGCAGATGCGTGAAGCCTGGCATCACCGTCGTCGCGTGCGCCTCCGCCTTGGCGACCAGCGCCGCCTGCAGCGCACCGATGCCGGCGATGATCCCGTCCGTGGCATCCCGCACGAACAGGCGGAAATCGGTCGCCACCTGGTCATTGCGCGAGCGTGCGGTGTGGAGCCGCCCCGCCGCCGCCCCGATCAGATCCTTGAGGCGGCTCTCGACGTTCATGTGCACGTCCTCGAGCGCGCGCGAGAACGTAAAGCTGCCGTCGGCGATCTCGGACGCGATCTGGTCGAGGCCGCGCAGGATCTCGCGCGCATCGCCCTTGGCGATGATGCCCGTCTCGCCGAGCATGGCCGCGTGCGCCTTCGAGCCACGGATGTCCTGCGGCGCGAGAGCCTTGTCGAAGGTGATGGAGGCATTTATCTCCTCCATGATCTCGGCCGGCGAGGCGGCGAACCGGCCGCCCCACATGGCATTGGCGCTTTTATCTGTCACGGAACGGGCCCTCCGCGAGATCCCGGCAAGGAACGAGTGATGAACTAAAACAGTAATCCGCCCGGTGGTCCCAAGCGAGGCAACCCGGCCGTCTTTGCCCTGGCCGCGGT
>JBFXEP010000168.1:0-6834 GCA_050179995.1 Hyphomicrobium sp. | reverse complement strand
GTCTCTCCGTATTGGGCATAGACGGCGGCGTCAGCCTGGCGGGCCATGTGCCCGGTTTCGAGCTTGAGCGTGCGCCCGCCCCATTCAATCTCCACGCGATGAATATCGAACATGTTCGTTCTTTCGTTCTATCTCTGTTTCATGTCTTTTGATGCGCGGCTTCCTTAGCACGAATGCCGCTAGTGTGATGATCGAGAAATTCGCCACGGTCGGCGGCCAGGCACAGAGCGAATTTCTCGTTCTGAATCACACCAGTAAGTCTATGAGTCTCGTGTCCCATATGAGTCCGAAGCTCGCTCCGGGACCTGGCCGAGAATGCGGGCGAGCTTCGGAATCGGGACACGAGCGCCGCGAACCCTAAAGGCCGGCGGCGCCACTCATTCACGACATTCGCAAGAGGCTCAGAGCCTTAAGGCCTTGCGTCATGGGCACTGGCCGGTTTAGCGGCGGATTCCAAGCTTCTCGATGATCTTCTGGTAGCGCGCTTCGTCCTTGCGCTTCACGTAGTCCAGAAGCTGGCGGCGCTGGCTGACCATCTTGAGAAGGCCGCGGCGCGAGTGGTTGTCTTTCTTGTGCGTCTTGAAGTGCTCGGTGAGGCCATTGATGCGCTCGGTCAGGATGGCGACCTGGACCTCGGGCGATCCGGTGTCGTTGGCCTTCGTGGCATTGTCCTGAATGAGCTTGGACTTGGCTTCGGTCGTAAGCGACATCGGGTTCTCCTTGTCTGTTGGAGGGCTGCCGCGCGACGCGAAGGTCAGAGCGGTTGAGCCGGAGGGCGGCCATGGCCGGGATGTCGTCCAGCCAGGTCGCAAAGGAGGGCCATGATCGTGTCAGACCCTGTCGTCAGACGCGTGAATCATTGCCCAAAAGTGATGCCGCCCGGGAATGCCCGGGCGGATCGCGCTTTATACACATTCGTCGGGGATGAGCGAGCGAAAATTGGCGCGACATCCCCCGCGAGGCATATCACATTGATATTTCGAAGAATTCATGAGTCGCGCGAGCACCCGTGACGAACCTCTACGAGACGAGACGCTCAGCAATGGCATCGGCGGAAACCATGCCAACGGCAACCGGATCGAGACCGCCGGGAAATTTGGTTCTGGCGTTAAATTTGGCACCCGCGAACTTGGCACCAGCCCACTTCGTCGCACGGGCAGGACCTTTTTCGTCCGCGTCCTGATCGCGAAGATCGGCACCGCAAAGGTTGGCGCCTCTGAAATCTGCTTCGCGCAAATCTGCTCCCATCAGTTTGGCACCCGACAAGCTCGCGTCATAGAAGACCGCCTTCCTGAGGTCGGCGCGTCGGAAGCTCGCACCGTCGAACGTTGCCCCATAAAAATCCAGTTCGCGCAAAACTGCACCCGCCCAGTAAGCGCCGGGAAATCGCACGCGCTGCCAATAGTAGCGGACCAACGGTGACTGTTCGGACCCGTAGCCCTTGGCCTTCTTGAGCACCTCGAGCACCGAGTCCGCCACATACTTGCAGAATTCAGGCGAAGCCTTGGGCTGGCTGTCGTCCGAGCGGTCGTCGATCGTCGAGGCCAGCAGCGCCTGTATGATCGCGCCCTGCTCACGCTCCGAGTTCTTGTGGTGCAGCTGTTCGAGAAGCAGCGCAGCAGCGGCCATCTGCAGTCGCGGACTCGGATCGCTCAATGCGCGGCAAAGACTGAAGATGTGCGTATCGCTCTGAAATTGCAGGTTCTGGAAAAAGCTTCGCCTTTGCTGGCGGCGCCAGAAGAAAGTCGTGAAGCCGGCCAACGTGGTGACCATACCGGCGACCATTGCCGTGAAAATTTGCCAGGAACTCCAATCAAAGTTGAGCATCCCTCACCCCCAAAAGAGTCGCGCTGCACGGTTCCATCCGTCGGTAGGACACCATGGTCCAGCATGGGTTCATCTTACATCGAACAATCGGCGGAAACTCTACCAGCCAGGCCTTTTCGAGAAGTCGGAGAAGCTGGCGCCGCGTACTTACCCCCGCGTCCCCTCGCTCAGCACCTCGACCGCCTTGTCGAGCTGCGGGTCGGCGCCGGCGGCGTAGGGGATGTCGAGCGGCACCTCGATCGTGGGCGCGACGCCCTTGCCCTCGATCCGCACGCCATCGACGGCCACATCGTTGACCGCCACCATGAGGAAGCTGCCGTCCGAGAGCAGGAAGCCGCGCCCCGCCAGCAGCGCGCCCGCCGTGCGCGTGCCGATCACCTCGCCGTAGCCGTAGGTCTTGAACGCGTGGGCGAGCACCTCCTTGCCGCTGCGTGTGCCGCCGTTGATCAGCATGGCGACCGGCTTCTTCCACTTGAAGCTGGCGTAGTCCGTCTCGCCCGACCGCTCGGTGAAGGTCATGTCCGGGCCGCGCGCATTGAAGAGATCGAGATAGTCCGGGCTCGCGCCGCCCCACCCGTCGCGCAGGTCCCAGACGAGCGCGTCCACATCCTTGAGCAGCCCCGAGCTCAGCGCCTCCTCGAGGAGGTCCTGGTAGTCCTGCCCCGCATAGGACCAGACGTGGATGTAGCCGATGCGGCGGCCGTTCGCCTCGATGATGCGCGCGCTCTCCTTCATGGCCGTGCGGAACGCCGCACCGGGCTCCATGCGCTCAGGCGTGAGCGCGATGACGGAGACCGGCCCGCCCCGCTCGCGGCGGATCGAGAGCGTAACCTCGGAGCCGACCTTGTCGCGGAACGACTGCACCGGCTGGAACGGCGCTCCGTCGACCGTCAGGATCTCGTCGCCGGTCTTGAGGCCGCCCTTCGCCGCCGCTCCTCCCGCAAGCACGCCGGAGACGAAGGTCTTGCCCTCGATCTCGCGCGTGAAGATGCCGATGCCGGGATAGGAGACCCCGTTCGGGAAATGCTTCTTGATGTCGTCCCTGAGCCCGAACTTGAAGATGTCGACGAGCTGGTAGTACGCGGGATCGTCGTCCGTCGCGTAGATCATGTGCGACGCGTTGAGCTCGGCCAGCATGGCGTTGATGGCGGCTGCGCGGCCCTGCTTGCCGTCGGCGGCGAGATAGTCCGGCCGGTGGCGCGCGACCACGGCGTCCCAATCCTTGCCGTGGAGCTTCGGATCGTAGAACTTCCACCGCACGAGCCGCGCCGCCTCGTCGAACACCTCGGCCTTCGCCTCCTCGCGCGCGAAGCCCGGAGCGGGACTGGCCGTGAGCGCAAACAGCGCAACGATGAGCGCCAGCGCAGCGACATGCGCCGAAGCGAAAAATCCATTGCCTGGATGTAATGAACGCATGGGCCTCCGATGCAGCGCCGGCGCGCGGCAAGGCATATAGGAAGCCACCCCTCGCAATGCACCTCAGGACGATGCCCGAGGCGCCAGCCCTAGCCCCCGAAGTTGAACACGCGCGTCGGGTGCAGCGCACCCTTCTCGATCTCACCGAGTGCCACGATGCGGCCCTTGAGCATGGCGTAGGCCGACCCACCGAGCACCGGCGCATCGCGCCCCCGGATCAGCACGCTGCGCCCCTGCGCGAGATCGGCCGCGTCCAACGGACTGACGTTGACCTCGAGGATCTCACCGAGCGGCATCTCGACCGGCTGCAGGAAACCCGCGAGGTCCTCGCCCGCCTCCGCCGCATCCTCGATCTCGGCGAGGTCGACGGCCTGCGCCTCGTCGAACGGCCCGACGCGCGCGCGCCTGAGGCCGACCACATGCCCGCGGCAGCCGAGCACGCGCCCCATGTCGCGCGCGAGCGCCCGCACGTAGGTGCCCTTGCCGCACCGCGCCTCGAGCACCACCGTGTCCGCGTCCGGCACATCGACGATGCGCAACTCTTCGATGATCACCGGCCGCGGCTCGAGCTCTACGTCCTCGCCGTCGCGCGCGAGCGCATAGGCGCGCTCGCCGTCGACCTTGATAGCCGAGAACTTGGGCGGCACCTGCAGGATTTCGCCCGTGAATTGCAACAGCAGCGCCTCGATGTCGGCAACCGTCGGCCGTCCTTCGCCGGTCGCGACGACAGAGCCCTCCGCATCGTCGGTCGCCGTCTCGGCACCCCAGCGCACGGTGAAGCGATAGACCTTCTCGCCGTCGACCGCGAACGAGACCGTCTTCGTCGCCTCGCCGAAGGCGATCGGCAGGATACCGGTCGCCAGCGGATCGAGCGTGCCGGCGTGCCCGACCTTCTGCGCGAAGAAGAGACGTTTCAGGATGCCGACGGCGCGCGTCGAGGTCATCTCGAGCGGCTTGTCGAGCACCAGCCAGCCGTGGACGGGATTGCCCTTCTTGCGCCGCGCCATCTCAAGCCCCTCCTACGGCACGGACCATGGCCGGTGGCAAATGTGGGACACTGCGATCTTTCGCATCCTCGCCAAGGTTCGCGAAAATCTCGCGCGCCAACTCGTCACGCTCGCCGAGCGTGGCAAATGCGCTGTTCGGAACGAGAAAGAACAGGTTTCCATGCGAGAAGACGAGCCCATCGGGCTCGATCAAGACCTGCGCAATGCCTGCCCATTTGAAAAAGTACTCGACATTGTTGGTCCCGACGCGCAGTCCACCGGCTTCCTGGCGAAACTTGACCTCGGCACCATAGTCGGCCCGCGATCTCGACTGCCGCTTTGCCCATCTTCTGATCGCGAAGAGGCCGGCGAAAAATAACGCGATCAGGACAAAGACGCCTGCGCCGTCAGGCAAGCCTGTCCGTACAAGCTGCCCCTCGACGAACGGCCCGGCGAAACAGGCGGCGATGAACACCGCGATCAAGAGCCAGGTCGCCCACCAAACGCCACCAAAGGCCTTGCGGCTCATCGTGCGGCTGAGCTTCACCAGCCGCTCGAAGGGAACGTGGTAGGTCAGTTCGCGGTCCAGCACGGCTCAGCCCTTCTCCACGTCGCGACGCACCTTCTCGCTGAAGAGCAGGCGGTCGATGCGGGTCACTTCCTCGAACGTCTCGTCCTCGCGGAACCGGACGTCCGGCGCCACACGCAGATCCACCGCGTGCGAGACCTCGCCCCGGATGAACTTGCTGTTCCGCGTCAGCGCCTCGAGGACGACCTTCGTGTCCTTGCCGCCGAGCGGCATGACATAGACCGTCGCCAGCCTGAGGTCCGGCGACATGCGCACTTCCGTGATCGTCACCACGTGCGAGGCGAGCACGTCGTCGTAGATTTCGCCGCGCGCCAGCATCTCGGCGAGCTTGTGGCGAATGAGCTCACCGACGCGGAGCTGACGCTGCGAAGGTCCCTTCGCCTGATTGGATTTTTTTCTGGTCATCGTTCTTCCTACCGGGATCGGACCGGCACGAGGCTCAACGCCCCTAGTAAAAGCGCCCCTTCGGCGCCAAAGGCGCCCGGGAGCAACGCGACCCGCCGTCTTGGCGGAGCCAAGCAAACAATAATGCTGCGCCGCCCCCGCGGGGCGCGCCTTTTCGCCCATTCGGGCGAAAGGAACAGCGCGCGTGAGCGAACTAGAGACTTCTTTTGATTGATTCCACCTGGAAGCACTCGATCTCGTCACCCTCGCGGATATCCTGGTAGTTGGCGAAGGCCATGCCGCACTCCTGGCCGACCGGCACCTCGCGGACGTCGTCCTTGAAGCGCTTGAGCATCGAGAGCGTGCCCTCGTGGATGACGACCTTGTCGCGGAGCAGGCGCACCTTCGCGCCGCGCTCCACCTTGCCCTCGGTGACGAGACAGCCGGCGACCTTGCCCACCTTCGAGATGTTGAACACCTGCTTGATGGTGGCGTAGCCGAGGAAGTTCTCGCGGATGGTCGGCGCGAGCAGGCCCGACATGGCCGCTTTCACCTCGTCGACGAGGTCGTAGATGATGCTGTAGTAGCGGATCTCGACGCCCTGCGCGTCGGCCGTCTGCTTGGCCTGCGCGTTGGCACGCACATTGAAGCCGACCACGACCGCGCCCGAGGCGGCCGCCAGCGCGATGTCGGACTCGGTGATGCCGCCGACGCCGGAATGCACCACGCGTGCCTCGACCTCGTCCGTGCCGAGCTTCCTCAGCGCACCCGTGATAGCCTCGACCGAGCCCTGCACGTCACCCTTGATGACGAGCGTGAAGTCCTTCTTGCCCGCCGAATCCTTGAGCGACTGCATCATCTGCTCGAGCGTGCGCGGCGTGCCCGCCGAGCCCATCGTCTCGCGGCGCTTGCGAACGCGGTAGTCGGTGATCTCGCGGGCACGCGCCTCGCTCTCCACCACCGCGATCTGGTCGCCGGCCTCCGGCGCCGAGCTGAAGCCGAGGATCTCGACCGGCACCGAGGGTCCGGCGGTCTCGACATTCTCGCCCGTGTCGTCGATCAGCGCCCGCACACGGCCCCACGCCATGCCGGCGACGACGATATCGCCCACATGCAGCGTGCCGCGCTGCACGAGCGCCGTGCCGACCGGGCCGCGGCCGCGCTCGAGCTTCGCCTCGATGACGATGCCCTCCGCCGAGCGATCCGGATTGGCCTTGAGATCGAGGACCTCCGCCTGCAGCTGGATCGCCTCGAGCAGCTTGTCGAGGTTGGTGCGCTTCAGCGCCGAGACAGGCACCTCAAGCGTATCGCCGCCCATGCTCTCGACCACGATCTCGTGCGAGAGAAGCTCGGTCTGCACGCGCTTGGGATCGGCCTGCGGTTTGTCGATCTTGTTGATCGCCACGATGATCGGCACGCCGGCCGCCTTGGCGTGATTGATGGCTTCCACCGTCTGCGGCATGACGCCATCGTCGGCCGCGACGACCAGCACCACGATGTCCGTCACCTTGGCGCCGCGTGCGCGCATGGCGGTGAACGCGGCGTGGCCGGGCGTATCGATGAAGGTCACCCTCGCGCCGAGCGGCGTCGTCACCTGATAGGCGCCGATATGCTGCGTGATGCCGCCCGCTT
>JBFXEP010000167.1:0-6837 GCA_050179995.1 Hyphomicrobium sp. | reverse complement strand
GCGCCTCGCAGATGCTGGTGCCGGAGGGCAAGCGCAAGAAGAAGATCACCGTGCGCGAGGTGGAGGCCACCGTCGCCACGATGGCGCGCATCCCGCCCAAGACCGTCACCAAGTCGGACGCCGAGGTTCTCTCCAATCTCGAGAAGGATCTGAAGCGGCTCGTCTTCGGCCAGAACAAGGCCATCGAGGCGCTGACCGCCGCCATCAAGCTCGCCCGCGCCGGGCTCCGCGAGCCGGAGAAGCCCATCGGCTGCTACCTGTTCTCGGGCCCGACCGGCGTCGGCAAGACGGAGGTCGCCAAGCAGCTCGCGGCGCTGATGGGCGTCGAGCTCCTGCGCTTCGACATGAGCGAGTACATGGAGAAGCACACGGTCTCGCGTCTGATCGGCGCGCCTCCGGGCTATGTCGGTTTCGACCAGGGCGGCCTTCTGACGGACGGCATCGACCAGCATCCGCATTGCGTGCTGCTTCTGGACGAGATCGAGAAGGCGCACCCGGACCTGTACAACATCCTGTTGCAGGTGATGGACCACGGCAAGCTCACGGATCACAACGGCAAGTCTGTCGATTTCCGCAACGTGATCCTGATCATGACAACCAACGCCGGAGCGAGCGAGCAGGCACGCCCGCCCATGGGCTTCAACCGCGAGCGGCGCGAGGGTGAGGACACCGAGGCCGTGAACAAGCTGTTCACGCCGGAGTTCCGCAACCGCCTCGATGCCGTGATCGCGTTCGCGGGGCTGCCGCCCGAGGTCATCGCCAAGGTGGTGGAGAAGTTCATCTTCCAGCTCGAGGCCCAGCTCGCCGACCGCGGCGTGATGATCGAGCTGTCGGACGGCGCGGCGACGTGGATCGCCGAGAAGGGCTACGACGAGAAGTTCGGCGCCCGGCCCCTGGCACGCGTCATCCAGGAGCACATCAAGAAGCCGCTCGCCGACGAGCTCCTGTTCGGCCAGCTTGAGCACGGCGGCACCGTCAAGGTGCTCGTGCAGGGCAAGGGCGAGGAGAGCAAGCTCACCTTCGAGATCGTGCCGGCCGATCCCGCCAAGAAGCCGCGCAAGGACGAGGAGGACGACGACTCCGACGACGAGAGCGCCGAGGCCGCGCTCGTCGACGCGACGCCGCCCCGCAAGGCGTTGCCCGGCCCCAAGGACAAGAAGGAGAAGGGTTCGCGCTCGTCGGGCGGCGGCGCCGTCCCGAGCGTCCCGCGCAAGAAGGAGGACTGATCCTCCTCCCCGATCGCCCCTGAAAAAACGCCGCGAAGCCCGCTTCGCGGCGTTTTATTTTTCACTTCCTTCTCCCATGGGGAGAAGGTGCCCCGGAGAGGCGGATGAGGGGCTTTCACATGCCGCGACAATGCGACAAGTCCCTCACCTGCCCGGGTCGCCGAAGGCTTGCCCTTCGGCGACCTGGGCATCCTCTCCCGTCTCGGGAGAGGAGAATCTGCATTCAAATCTCGACGCAGATCTTGCCGAAGTGGTGGCCCTCCGCCTCGTGGCGAAACGCGTCCGCCAGCCCCGCGAGGGGAAACGTCTTGTCGATCACGGGACGGATGCCCGCCACCTCGAGGCCGCGCACCATGTCCTGCTGGTGCTCGCGGCTGCCGACCAGGATGCCCTTGAGCTCGATCTGTTTTGCCATCAGCGCCATCGTCGGTACCTCGCCCTTGAGCCCGGTCAGGATGCCGATGAGCGAGATGTGTGCGCCGACGCGCGAGGCCGTGATCGATTGCGCGAGCGTGCCCGGCCCGCCGATCTCGAGCACGATGTCGACGCCGCGCTTTCCCGTCCAGTTGCGCACCGTCCCGCCCCATTCGCTGTCGGACTTGTAGTTGACCGTGAAGTCCGCGCCCATGCCCCGCGCCCGCTCGAGCTTGGCGTCCGACGACGAGGTGACGACGGCCACCGCCCCCATGGCCTTGGCGAGCTGCAGCGCGAAGATCGCAACGCCGCCCGTGCCGAGGATGAGCACGATGTCGCCGGCCTTGATCTCGCCCTCGACGACGAGTGCGCGCCACGCGGTCAGCGCCGCGCACGGCAGCGTTGCCGCCTCGATGTGGCTCCAGCCCTTGGGCGCGCGCGTGAACCAGTGCGCCGGCACGACGACCGCCTCGCGCGCATAGCCGTCGAGCCCGTCGCCCGGCACGTGGGAGAAGTTGCCGTGTGGCGGCACGCCCGCCTGCCAGTGGGGGAAGAAGCACGAGACCACGGCGTCCCCCGCCGCGAGATCCGAGACGCCGGCCCCGACCGCTTCCACGACGCCCGCGCCGTCCGACATCGGAATGCGCCCCTCAGCCGTCGGGATGGCGCCGACCGCGACCGCATAGTCATGATAGTTGAGCGAGCTCGCATGCAGGCGTACGCGAATCTGCCCCGGCCCCGGCGCGCCCGGATCGTCGATATCGGCGAGCGTGAGCTTGTCGAGCCCGCCGGGCCGCTGAACCTTGATGGCTTTCATGGATGTCATCCCCGAGACGCTGGTTCCGTGCCGAAGGACTTAGACGCCCCGCGCCGGGATTGCTAGCCGACGAAAGTAAGGGACGGCGTATTCGGTCGACCTTCCGAACCGCACCCACTGCCTATCCTCCGTCATGACCGCATCGATGCGAAGCATCGCTTCGCGATGATGGCGGCCATCCACGCCAGCATCTGAGCATGCGCCGCTTTGATTTCACTCGCACGCTTTCGCCTGCCCCATCACCATAGCCTCGGCGCACGGATGCGCGCCGCGCCTTGGCGCGGCCCGGCCCTTCAGGCCGGCCGGGGGGCGATGGTGATGAGGCAGGCGATAGGGTGGCCAAACGACAATCCCAATAAACACGTCATCCCGACGCAGGTCGGGACCCACGCCAGTATCCACCTTCTCAACATGGAAGATGCGCGCGACGTCCGCCGATGCCGCGACAGTTCATATGCTCGATCGATGCGCAGCGCCTTGCGTGGGTGCCCGGCCTTCGCCGGCATGACGGAGAGGAATGGCCGGCGCGATATTGGTGGGGCGAGGGTTGTTTGGTATGTCCTTGGTGACAGCATGGAGCTACCATGGACAGGCAAGCCATACTCGATGAGATTAGGCGTACAGCTGAAGAGAACGGAGGACAGCCACTGGGAAGGCTGCGCCTCGAAAAGGCTGCCGGGATCAAGGAAGGTCATTGGAAAAAATACTGGGCCCGTTTCGGTGACGCGTGCAAGGAAGCAGGCTTCGAACCCAACAAGGTTCAGGAAGCTAACTCGGAGGAGAGCCTTGTTCGGCACGTCATTGCGTTGTGTCGAGAGCTCGGACGGTTTCCAACGATTTCCGAGCTCCGCGTTAAGCGCACCTACGACATCAATTTTCCAAGCATCAGAACATTTGAAAAGCGCTTGGGAGGCAAGGCCGATATCGTCCAAAAGACATTGTCCTATTGCCGTGGCCAAGGCGGACTAAACGACGTTGCGGCAATGTGTTCCTCGGCGAGGGAAGTTGACACCCTCCGTTCGGCGCCGAGCGCCCAGCCAGCCACCACCACCAAAGACGGATTCGTGTACTTAATGAAGTCTGGCCGCTTCTATAAAATTGGCAAGACGAACCACGTTGGTCGGCGCGAGCGAGAATTGTCCATCCAGCTCCCAGAGCAAGCCAGAACCGTTCACAAAATCAGGACGGACGATCCAGACGGTATCGAGGCTTACTGGCATCTGCGCTTCGCTGCGAAAAGAAAAAACGGTGAATGGTTCGATTTGTCGAGAGATGAGGTCGCGGCATTCAGGCGCCGCAAGTTCATGTAAAAGCCTACTCCGCCGCCGCCTTCGCGTATCCGTACTTCTCGTTGAGCTTGGCGATGAGGTCGGCCGCGGCCTTGGGGATGTTCGTGCCCGGCCCGAAGATCGCCTCCGCGCCGGCAGCGTACAAAGCATCGTAGTCGTGCGGCGGGATCACGCCGCCCACCACCACCATGATGTCCTCGCGTCCGTCCTTGGCGAGGGCTGCCTTGAGATCCGGCACCAGCGTCAGGTGCCCGGCCGTCATGGTCGACACGCCGATCACATGCACGTCGTTCTCGACCGCCTGCCGCGCCGCCTCCTCCGGCGTCGCGAACAAGGGTCCGATGTCGACGTCGAAGCCGAGGTCGGCGAACGCCGACGCGATCACCTTCTGTCCGCGGTCGTGCCCGTCCTGGCCCATCTTGGCGATCAGGATGCGCGGTCGCCGCCCGTCCACCTTCTCGAACGCCGCCGCCATCTGGATGACCTTGCCGACATCGTCGTTCATGGCTCCCGCCTCCGACCTGTAGACGCCCGAGATGGTGCGCACCTCCGCGCGATGCCGTGTGAAGACGCGCTCCATCGCCTCCGACATCTCGCCGACGGTGGCTTTCAGGCGCGCCGCCTGCACGCCGAGCTCGAGCAGATTGGCCCCGCCCGCCGCCCCTTCGGTCAGCGCCGCGAGCGCCGCCTGCACCGCGGCCTCGTCGCGCTCGCCGCGCAGCCGCTTGAGCTTGGCGATCTGCTGCTCGCGCACCGATGCGTTGTCGACCTTCAAGAGGTTGATATCGACGTCCGACGAGGTCGTGAGCTTGTTGACGCCGACGATGGTCTGCTTGCCGCTGTCGATGCGCGCCTGTGTGCGGGCCGCCGCCTCCTCGATGCGGATCTTCGGGATGCCAGCCGCGATGGCCTTGGCCATGCCGCCGAGCCGCTCCACCTCGTCGATGTGCGCCTGGGCCTTGAGCGCCAGCTCATAGGTGAGCCGCTCGATGAAGTGGCTGCCGCCCCACGGATCGATCGGCCGGCAGGTGCCGCTCTCCTGCTGGATCAGCAGCTGCGTATTGCGCGCGATGCGCGCCGAGAAGTCGGTCGGCAGCGCGATCGCCTCGTCGATGCCGTTGGTGTGCAGGCTCTGCGTGTGCCCCTGCGTGGCCGCCAAGGCCTCGATGGCGGTGCGCGTCGCGTTGTTGAAGATGTCCTGCGCCGTAAGACTCCACCCCGACGTCTGGCAGTGCGTCCTGAGCGACAGCGAGCGCTGATCCGTGGGCTCGAACTCCTCCTTGATGAGCTTCGCCCAGAGGAGCCGTGCGGCCCGCATCTTGGCGATCTCCATGAAGTAGTTCATGCCGATCGCCCAGAAGAACGACAGGCGAGGGGCGAACGCGTCGATGCCGAGCCCCGCCGCAACGCCCGCGCGCGCGTACTCGATGCCGTCGGCGATCGTGTAGCCGAGCTCGAGGTCCGCCGTCGCCCCGGCCTCCTGCATGTGGTAGCCGGAGATCGAGATCGAGTTGAACTTCGGCATGTGGGCCGACGTGTAGGCGAAGATGTCCGACACGATCCGCATCGAGGGCTCGGGCGGATAGATGTAGGTGTTGCGCACCATGAACTCTTTGAGGATGTCGTTCTGGATGGTGCCCGCGAGCTTCGAGGCCGGCACGCCCTGCTCCTCGCCGGCGACGATGAAGAGCGCGAGCACCGGCAGCACGGCGCCGTTCATGGTCATGGAGACCGTCATCTGCTCGAGCGGGATGCCGTCGAACAGCGTGCGCATGTCGTAGATGGAATCGATGGCCACGCCCGCCATGCCGACGTCACCGCGCACGCGCGGATGGTCCGAGTCGTAGCCGCGGTGCGTGGCGAGGTCGAAGGCCACAGACAGGCCCTTCTGCCCGGCGGCGATGTTGCGCCGGTAGAAGGCGTTGCTGTCCTCCGCCGTCGAGAATCCGGCGTACTGGCGCACGGTCCACGGCTGCGTGACGTACATCGTCGGGTAAGGGCCGCGCACGTAGGGCGCGATCCCGGGCCACGTGTCGAGAAAGTCGAGCCCCGCCGTGTCGGCGTCCGTGTAGACCGGCTTCACCGGGATGCCTTCCGGCGTCGTGAACACGCTGTCCTCGGCCACGGCGGGCGCCTCGTGCGCGCGACCGTTCGCCTTGCGCGCGCCCTCGAGCTTGATCGTGGTGAAATCCGGAATGGTGCTGGTCATGCTTTGCGCCGTCCTGAGTGGGCCAATGGGTGCGGCCGGAGAACCTTACGAAATTCCAAGCTTCTCCTGAAGGCCCTTGAGGGTCGCCACCGCGTCGGCGCCCGCGAACAGGAACTGGTCGACGCCGGCCGCGCGGAGCGCCGCCTCCTTGTCGCCGGGCCGGCCCGCCATGAGCACGAGCTTGGCGCCGGCCGCGCGGAGCGCCTGGGCGGTAGCCTCGGCGTGCTCGGCATAGAGGCCGTCCGATGATGAGATGCACGCTGCGGTCGCACCCGAGGCGGCGAAGGCCTTGGCCGCCTCGTCGGCCGAGCCATAGCCGTCGCTCGTGAGCGAGCCGATGCCGCCGGCAGCGAGGTAGTTCTTGATCCAGGTCGAGCGCCCCGTGTGCTCGATCACGGCGCCGAGGCTCGCCAGAAATACCTCGAGCCCCTTGCCTGTCTTCGCCGCATGCGCGTCGGCCGCGTCGCGCAGCGCCTCGAACGGCTCGGCCAGCCGATGCGGAGTGAGCGGGCGCACCATCTCCGTCCCGCGCACAGGCGGCGCCTTGCGGGCGGGCTTCACCTTGACGCCGTCGTCGCCGAGCAGCGGGAACGCCGACACGCCGGTGAGCTCTTGCCGCCCGGTGGCGATCGCCTTGGCGCGCGCCGCCGCGTCGGCGGCAATTTTGTCCTGCACGAAGCCCTGGTCCAGCGCGGCGATGATGCCGCCCTTGCCCTCGATCTCCTGCATCAGGCCCCACGCCGTCTTGGCCATCTCCTCCGACAGCGCTTCGATGTACCAGGAGCCGCCCATCGGATCGAGCACGCGCCCGAGCCAGCTCTCCTCCTGCAGCACGATCTGGATGTTGCGCGCCGCGCGCCGCGCGTAATCGTCAGGTTCCCC